>NZ_RAWC01000012.1:0-85610 GCF_003611685.1 Corallococcus sp. CA049B
GCCTCCTCGTGCCCCTGTTCGCCGGAGGCGGGGGCGCATATAGGCTCCGCCGGAGTTCCTTTCGTGGAGCGCCCCGTTTCCCCATGAGCAGCCGTTCCCCTCCCGCGCCGGACGCCGCCGACGCTCCGCCCCTGGGCATGTCGGACGTGAAGGTCCGCGCGCAGCGCTCCATCATCGCCCTGCTCCTGCGGACGGTCGGCTCGCTGGGCTTGCGCGTGGTGAGCTCGCTCACCCTGTCGCATCTGCTGTTCCCCGGGGACTATGGCGTGTTCGCCATCGTCGCCTTCACCTCCGCGATGGGCGCGTTCCTGGGGGACCTGGGGCTCAGCGCCTCGCTGGTGCGCCAGCAGCACGAACCCACGCAGGACGAAATCACCTCCGCCTTCTGGAGCCACCAGGCGTTCACCGTCTTCATCGTGGGCACCATCGTGCTGCTCGCGCCGTGGCTGTCGAGCACCTACGAGTTGGGGCCTTCGGGCGCGGCCATGGTGGGCACGATGGCGATTGGCCTGTTCTTCCACTCGCTGCGCGTCATCCCCATCATGATGCTGGAGCGGCAGCTGCGCTTCCCGACGCTCGCGCGCATCGAGCTCATCGAGAGCGTGGCGCAGACGGCGGGCAGCATCCTGCTGGCCTCGCTGCACTTCGGAGCGTGGTCGCTCATCGGCGGCGGGCTGGTGCGGGGCGCGGTGGGCATGGTGCTGTTCTGGGCGGCGGCGGGCTGGCGGCCCCAGGGCACGTTCCGCTGGGACATCGTCAAGCGGCTCCTGTCCTTCGGCATCTGGTTCCAGCTCACGGGCATCATCCCCGCCGCGCTCCAGGGTTGGATTCCGCTCGTGGTGGGGCGCATGGAGGGCAAGGACGGAGTGGGCCTGGTGAACTGGGCGACCGCGCTGGCCTCCGTGCCGCTGGCGGTGAGCAGCGTCCTCACCCGCGTCGCATATCCGGCGTACAGCCGCATGCAGGAGGACTCGGCCGCGCTGGCGGACTACCTGCGCACGTCCATCCGGCGCGTGAGCGCGGTCCTGTGCCTGGCCATCCCGTTCGGCGTCATCGCGCTGCCGCCCTTCATCCCGGTGGTCTTCGGTGAGCGCTGGAGCCTCGCGTCCACGCTGGTGCAGTGGTTCACCATCGAGGCGTCGATGCTGGCGGTGCAGGGCCTGCTGAACTCGCAGCAGAACGCCAGCGGTCACGCGCGGGAGCGGATGTACGTGGCCATCACCGGGAGCCTGCTGCGCTTCGGCCTGGGAGTGGTGGCGGTGATGCACTGGGGCATCGTGGGCGTCGGGGTGAGCGCGACGGCCGTGACGCTCACGGAGCTGTGGTTCACGGCGCGGCTGGTGTCCCGCCGCAACCCGCACCTGTCGCGGCTCGAGTTCGAGGTCATGGAGCCGTTCCTCACGGTGGGCGCGCTGCTCGCGCTCGCGGTGGGCTGTTCGCGGCTCGCGATGGGACAGGACGGGCTGCTCGTGCAGGCGCTGGTGGCGGCGGGGCTCTTGACCGCGCTGGTGCTCGCGCGTGAGGCCACGCGGCGCGGCCTGTCGTTGCTGGGAGAGCTGCGCGCCCTGGTCCAGCACCTGCGCGCGAGGCGGGCGCCGCCGTGAGCCGCGCGTGGCATCTGCTGACGGGGGAGTATCCGCCGGCCCCCGGCGGCGTCTCCGACCACACCCGGAGCATCGCCCACGCGTTGTTGCAGGCGGGGGAGACGGTGCATGTCTGGACCCCGGGCGCCGAGGGCCTCACGGATGATCAGGGCGTGACCGTTCACCGGTGGCCCGGCCTCTTCACGCCGCCGGGGCTGGTGCGCCTGACGCGTGAGCTGGACGCAACGTCCGGCCCCCGAAGGCTGCTGCTCCTGTACGTGCCGCACGCGTTCGGCATGAAGGCGATGAACGTGCCGCTCTGCGCCTGGTTCGCGGCGAGGCGGCGGGACGAACGCGAGCTGTTCCTCCATGAGGCGGTGTACCCGTGGAGTCCGGGCGCGCCGTGGAAGCATCAGCTGCTCGCGGGAGTCACCCGGGTGATGTTGCGCACGCTGGCGCTTGGAGCGGAGCGCGCCTACGTCTCCATCCCCACCTGGGCGGAGCACCTGCCGGAGCCCCTGCGGTCCCAGGCCCGCTGGTGTCCCATTCCCAGTCCCCTGCCGCTCGACGTGCCGACGGAGGCCGTGAGCGCGGTGCGTGAAGCGCTGGGGGGTGGCCCCACGGTGGCGCACTTCGGGACGTATGGCGGAGCCATCGCGGGCCCGCTGGAGGCCGTGCTCGTGCCGTTGTTGCAGCGGGATGAGCGGCGGCAGGCGCTGCTGCTGGGCCGGGGCAGTCAGGCCTGGAGCGAGTCGCTGGGACGGAAGCATCCCGCGCTGGCCCGCAGGCTCCATGCGAGGGACGGACTGGCACCGGAGGCCGTGGCCGCGCACCTGCGAGCGGCGGAGCTGCTGTTGCAGCCCTACCCCGACGGCGTGAGCGCCCGGCGCAGCAGCGCGATGGGCGGACTGGGACTGGGCCTGCCCATCGTCACCCACACCGGGCACCTGAGCGAACCGCTGTGGCGCGAGCTGCGGCCCGTGGCGCTCGCGGACGATGCGTCACCCGCCGCGCTGCTGGCGCTCGCGGAGCACCTGTTGGAGCACGGCGATGAACGCCGGGCCCTGGGTGAGCGCGCGGTGCGCGTGTACCTTGAGCACTTCGCGCTGGAGCACACGGTGGCGCACCTGCTGCGTCGCGGAGTCACCGCGTGAGCACCTTGAAGTTGAAGGTCCTGATGGATCCGCGCGAGGAGGGCTGGCCCAGCATGGACCTGGTGGGCGAAGCGCTCGTGGAGGGACTGGCGGCGTTTCCCGCGGAGGTCGACGTCACCCGCGTGCGGCCCTCCATTCCGCACGCCGTGCGCGCCCTGCCCCGCGTGGGCAGCCGCAAGGCCGCCTTCAACGCGGACCGGCTGCTCACCCGCTTCGGCCTCTATCCCGCGCGACTGCTGCGTGAGCGCGTTGGCCCCGATGCGTTCCACGTCGTGGACCACACCTACGCGCAGCTCGTCCACGCGCTGCCCGCGGAGCGCACCGGCGTCTTCTGCCATGACCTGGATGCGTTCCGCTCCGTCCTGGAGCCCCACCGCGAACCGCGCCCCACGTGGTTCCGCCTGATGGCGACAGCCACGCTCAAGGGCCTGGAACGCGCGGCCATCGTCTTCCACAGCACGCAGCAGGTGCGCGACGAACTGCTCGCGCACGGCGTGGTGCCGCCCGAGCGGCTGGTGTGGGCGCCCTACGGAGTCTCGCCGGAGTACCGGCTCGAACCCGTTGCCGGAGACTCCAGCGACGCGGTGCTCGCGCCGTTGAAGGGCCGGCCGTATCTGCTGCACGTGGGCAGCGCCATCCGCCGCAAGCGGCTGGACGTGCTCTTCGACACCTTCGCGGCGCTGCGCGCCCGGCATCCGGACCTCATGCTGGTGCAGCAGGGCGGAGCGCTGGACGCGGCCCAACAAGCACAGGTGGCGCGGCTCGGCTTGAAGGACGCGCTGCTGCAACCGCCCCAGCAGGAGCGGGCCACGCTCGCGGGGCTGTACCGGCGCGCCCGCGCGGTGCTGGTGCCCAGCGACGCGGAGGGCTTCGGCCTGCCCGTCATCGAAGCGCTGGCGTGTGGTGTCCCCGTGGTGGCCAGCGACCTTCCGGTGCTGCGCGAAGTGGGCGCCGACGCCTGCACGTACTGCCCGGTGGGCGATGTGGCAGCATGGGCGGAGACGGTGGATGCCCTGCTCACGGGCCGCGTGCGCGCGCCATCACCGGAGACGCGCCGCGCACGGGCCGAGCGCTTCACCTGGAGCGCCCACGCGCGCACCGTGCTGGACGCGTATCTGCATCGCCTTGACCGACCCGGGCGGGTCTGATTCGGTCGCGTCCGCGTGCGGATCCTGTTCCTCAACCCCGTGGGAATCCTGGGCGGTGCCGAGCGCGCGCTCGTGGATCTCCTCGCGTGCCTGCGAGCGCAGGACCCTGGGCTGTCGCTGCACCTCATCGCGGGCACGGACGGGCCGCTGGTGGAGACGGCCCGAGGCCTCGGCGTGGAGGCCCGCGTGCTCGCCCTGCCCGACCGCCTGTCCGCGCTCGGGGACAGCGGGCTGCGGGAACAGGGACGCGCGGGGCTCCTTCGCTTCGCGCGGGAGCTTGCCCCCACGCCCCTGCTGCTCACCCGCTACGGCCTCGACCTGCGGCGCGCGGTGCGTGACGCGGCGCCGGACCTGCTGCACTCCAATGGCATCAAGACCCACCTGCTGAGCGCGGCCACCACCGGACTGCCAATTCCGCGCGTGTGGCACGTGCACGACTTCCTCGGCGAGCGTCCGCTCGTGCGGCGCGCGCTCTCCGGCCTGCATCCGCTGGCCTCGGCCGCCATCGCGAACTCGCAGGCCGTGGGCGACGACGCGCGCACGGTGCTCGGCAAGGTGCCCGTGCATGTCGTGCCCAACGGCGTGGACGTGGAGCGGTTCTCTCCAGCCGCTGGTGACGGCGCGCACCTGGATGCACTGGCGGGACTGCCTCCCGCGCCTCCGGACACGCTGCGCGTGGGGCTCGTGGCCACGTATGCGCGTTGGAAGGGACACGACGTCTTCCTGGAGGCCGCGGCCCTGCTGACGCGTCAGGCACCGGCCCTGCCCGTGCGCTTCTACCTGGTGGGCGCGCCGCTCTACCGCACGGCCGGCTCGCAGTTCACCGACGCGGAGCTTCGCGAACAGGTGGAGCGCCACGGCCTCACGGGACGCGTGGGCTTCGTGCCCTTCCAGCCCGAGCCCGCCCGCGTCTACCGGGCCCTGGACGTCTTCGTGCACGCGAGCACCCGCCGCGAGCCCTTCGGCCTCACCATCGCGGAGGCGCTCGCCTGCGGCCGGGCCGCCGTCATCTCGAAGTCGAGCGGCGCCGCCGAAGCGCTGCGGGATGGCGAGGACGTGCTGGCCATCGAGCCCGGCGACGCGAACACGCTCGCGGCGGCCCTGCGCCGGCTGCTGGAGGATGAAGCCTTGCGAGACACCCTGGCCCGCGCGGCCCGCGACACCGCCGTGCGCCGCTTCTCCCGTGAGCGCTATGCCCGGGACATCCTCGCCGTGTACCGGAGCCTCGTCCCCGCGCGAGGGCACTCATGATGCGTCCCCGGAAGCTCGTCACCGTCTCGCACTCCTACGTCGTCACCCTCAACCGGCGGCTGGCCAACGAGATGGCCCGCGTGGGCGCCGGCCGCTGGGACGTCACCGCCGTGGCGCCGAAGTCCTTCCACGGAGACCTGGGCCCGCTGGTGCTCCAGCGCGACCCTCACGAGGCCGTGAACCTGGAGGGCGTGCCCGCGTACTTCAGCCGCTCGCTGCACGGCTTCGTCTACGGGCCGGAGGTGCACGCGCACCTGTCGCGGGGCGCGGACCTGGTGCACCTGTGGGAGGAGCCCTACGTGCTCTCCGGCCTGGAGGTGGCGCTGATGACGCCGGCCCACGTGCCGCTCGTCTTCTGCACGTTCCAGAACCTGACCAAGCGCTATCCCCCGCCCTTCGCGCAGGCCGAGCGCTTCGTCGTGCGCCGGGCCGCGGGGTGGATCGCCTGGGGACAGACGGTGCACGACAACCTCCTCGCCCGGCCCGGCTATGAGCAGCGCCCCTCGCGCTTCATCCCCGTGGGCGTGGACGTGGAGCACTTCCGCCCGGATCCGGAGGCGGGCCGCGCCTTCCGCGAGCGCCTGGGCTGGACGAACGAAGGGCCGCCCGTGGTGGGCTACCTGGGCCGCTTCGTGCCGGAGAAGGGCCTGCGCCTCCTCATGGATGCGCTCAACAGACTGAACACCCCCTGGCGAGCCCTCTTCGTCGGAGGAGGCCCCCTGGAGGTGGACCTGCGCGCGTGGGCGCAGCGCCACGGGGACCGCGTGCGCGTCATCACGGGCGTGAAGCACGCGGAGGTGCCCCGCGCGCTCAACGCCATGGACGTGCTCTGCGCGCCCAGCCAGACGACGCCCGCGTGGAAGGAGCAGTTCGGCCGCATGCTCGCGGAGGCCTTCGCGTGTGGCGTGCCCGTGTTCGCCAGCGACTCCGGAGAGATTCCGCACACCGTGGGAGATGCCGGGCGCATCCTGCCGGAGTCGTACGGCGGCGCCTGGATCACCGCGCTCGAAGAACTGCTGGAGAGCCCCGCTCAACGCCAGGAGCTGTCCGCCCGAGGCCGTGAGCGGGCCGTGTCCCGCTTCGCCTGGCCGGTGGTCGCCAAGGCGCACCTCGACTTCTTCGAGCAGGTGCTCGAGCGCGGAGCCTGAGGCTCACGCCTCCAGCCGGGCCACCACCGCCGCGGCCATCGCGTCCCACGTCCAGGCCCGCAGCTCCGAGGACAGCGCGGCCACGGCGGGCATCCAGTCCCCGCCCCGCGACCGCCACTCCTCCAGGCGCCGCACCAGCTCGCCCGAGTCCTCGGGGTCGTCCAACAACAGCCCCTGGAGCGAGGACGGGAAGCGCTCCGCCACGCCCGCCGAGCGGCTCACCAGCGCGGGGATGCCCACGCACAGCGCTTCGTGCACGCCCAGGCCATAGGACTCGTAGCGCGTGGGAGACACCAGCAGGTCGGCGGCGGCCAGCAGGCGGGGCACGTCGTCGCGGAAACCCAGGAAGCGGATCCGCTCGCCCAGGCCCTGCTCACGCGCCGCGCGTTCCCATGATTCGCGCTGCGCTCCCGCTCCCACCACGAACAGGTCCACGTCCCACTCACGTCGCGCGCACAGCTGGGCCCACGCATGGAAGAGCGTGTCGAAGCCCTTGCGCCGGTCCCCCAGCGCGCCCACGAACAGCGCCACCCGCCGTTCTTGAGGCCACCCCAGGGACGCCCGCGCCTCACGACGGAGCACGGGCGTCGTGGACGGGAAGCGCGTCGGGTCACCGCCCAGGTACACGACGTGGACGCGGGACGCCTCCACGCCCGTGGCGGCCAGCAGGTCCTGCCGCGTGCGCTCCGAGTTCGCCAGGATGATCCGCGCCCGGCGCAACGCGCGCTGCTCGCTGCGCAGGTGCATCCGGTGGCTCACGTGGCCCTTCAGCCTGCGCAGCGGACCGCCGGCGGGCTCGGGCGCGTGCGCGGCGTGGACGTAGTGGACCCAGTTGGCGGCGGCCACTTCGCAGTTTCCGCCGTTGGCCACCACCTGCCCGCCCTCCGCCAGCGTGCGCGCGGCCCAGAGGCGTCCCACGGCGTCGAGCAACGGCTCGCCCAGCAGGTACGCGTTCGCGGGCTTGGGCACGCGGACGAAGCGCACGTTGGGGTAGCGCAGGAGTGAATCCTCCACCCGGTGCGCCACCAGCCGCACGGGTCCGCCCTGGCGCGCGAGCCAGTCCGCCAGCGCGAGGTTCGCGCGGTCCATGCCTCCGGTGGAGACGAAGTCACCGGCGATGAGGGTGTAGGGCCGCATTCCGGTTCCAGTACGCGCTGAAGAAGGCCGCGTTGAGCAGCCAGAACTCCATGCCCATCTGGCTCATGAAGAACTGGTAGCTGAAGGTCTGCGCGAGCGCGCCCAGGTCATACGCGAAGAGGAGGCTGCCCCAGAGCCAGAACTCGCCCGCCGACTCATCGCGGCGCCGCGCCACCTGGAAGCCCCACCACAACGTCGCCAGCAGCGCGAGCGGATAGCAGATGAGCCCCAGCCATCCACCGTCATAGGCCCACGCCGTCCACTGGATTTCGGCCCAGAGGGGCGGGCTCTCGCGGTCGAGGTTGTCGCCGAAGTAGGCGTTGGCCATGCCGTAGCGGCCCAGGCCCGCGCCCAGGGGGAACTCCGGGAGCACCTGGTCGAAGGTCTCGTCGAGGAAGCGGCCCCGGTTGGAGTGATACACCTGGGAAGGGTCGGAGGCCGTGAGCGTGCTCCACCGCGCGAGCACCGCGTCGCCGCCGACCGCGACGGCCCAGCCGAAGGCCACCACCGCGAAGCCCCCCACGACCGCGGCCAGGGCCACGAGCCGCACCCACCGGCCGCTCACGGTGAGCACCAGCGCCATGGCCGCCATGCAGACAATCAGCGTCACCGCCGCGACGCGCACCTGCCCCAGGTAGAGGCAGATGAGCCCGATGCCGATGCCCGCCGCGCCCAGCACCTTCCGGGACATGCCCTGGCTGCTGAGCAGGAACGCACCGCCCAGCAGCACCGAGTAGAAGGCGCCGGTGGCGGCTCCGCCCGGAACGTCCGTCAGCCCCATGGGGCGGAACACGCGCGCGCCGCTCGCGGTCTCGAACTGGAGGCTGCGCACGTAGCCCTCGCCCTGGCTTTCGACCATGGCGGACAGGGCGGGCTGGAAGCGGCCGGGGAAGGTCACCTGCAGGATGCCCAGCGACGCGCTCGCCATGTTGAACAGGAAGAGCAGCAGGACGACGCGTCCGAACATCTTCGCGTCGATGCGCAGGCGGCTCGCCCAGAAGAGGGGCGCGAACACGGAGATCTGGATGCCCAGCTGCGCGGCCGCCGCCAGCGGGGTGTTGGTGCCGGGGTGGAAGAAGTTCAGCGCGGTGAGCCCCGCCGAGGCGAGCAGGAAGGGCATCGCCGGGTGCTTGAGACGCGGGCCCTTCACCAGCACCAGCAGCGCCAGGCTCGTGCCGAACGACAGGATGCGGAACACCACGCGCGCCGGAGCCAGCGCCTCCACCAGGAGCGCGAGCTGACAGACGAAGAGCAGCGCGATGAACGCCACCACCACGCCGCCCGAACCGAGCAGCCCCGGAGACGCCGCCGGAGCCGGCACGGCCTGCGTCGTCGCGGGTTGGGGCGCGCGGCGCACGTACCGCCGATGCAGCACCCCGGGGCCCTGGAGCTGGGGACGAGGACTCGCGCCACTCACGCGACGGGCTCCCGGACCACCGAGCGCACCGCGTCCTCCAGCGCCGACAGGAAGGCCTCCGGCCCGCTCAGCGCCTTCGCGCGAGCAGGGCCACCGCTGCCCAGCCTCCGCCGAGCCGCTTCATCCTCGATGAGCCCGCGCAGCGCCTGGGCCAGGGCCTCCGGCTTCGGAGGCACGAGCACGCCGCAAGACGCATCGACGATCTCCAGCGGTCCGCCCAGCGCGGTGGTGACCACGGGGAGCCCGGCGTAGAGCGCCTCCACGAACGCCAGGCCAAACGGCTCCGGCCCGGTGTTGGGCTGACAGTGCACCTCCGCCGCGCGCAGCAAGCGGGGCACATCCGAGCGCTGTCCCAGGAACCGCACGCGGTCCCCCAGGCCCAGGGCCAGGGCCTGCGCCTTCAAGCCCTCTTCGTAGGCGACTTCTTCCGGGCGCTGCGCACCCCCAGCGATCCACGCCTTCCAGCGAGGC
Source organism: Corallococcus sp. CA049B (assembly GCF_003611685.1). Lineage (NCBI taxonomy): Bacteria > Pseudomonadati > Myxococcota > Myxococcia > Myxococcales > Myxococcaceae > Corallococcus > Corallococcus sp. CA049B. Next base: position 9,310 of record NZ_RAWC01000012.1, read on the forward strand.
ACCTGGCGCAGCCGGCCCAGCGCTTCGAGGAGCAGCCGCTGCCCCTTCCACTCCTGCATGCGGCTGGCATGGACGATGACGACGTCCGCCGCGTCCGCGCCCAGCTCGCCTCGGAGCGACGTGCGCTCGGAAGCCATGAGGTTCGGGCCACCGTCCCGGACAGGCGGATGGAGCACGCGCCACGGCGTGCGCGGATACACGCTCGGAAGCGTGCTCGCGGTGTAGCGGCTGTTGCAAAGCGCCAGGTCCGGAGAGGTGACCCGCGCCCACCGCTCCACCCAGTGCGAGCCCGACAGCGCGTCGTGCTGGAAGAAGATCAGCGGAACACCGGCCGTGCGCACCACCGGCCCGAAGAGGGCTTGAGGCCACGCCGCGTGACACACCACCGCGTCGAACGCCTCCCGCTGGAGCAGCGCCATCAACGAGCGGCGAGCCTCCCAGACCCGCCACGGCCGGCTCACCTTCGCCGGCCCCAGCAGCGTCAGCGGTGCGCCCGCCGCGCGAAGCTCTTCGGCGATGCGCCCCTCGAAGCAGAGCGCGAACGCATGCACCGCACCGCCCGCCCGGTCCGCGCTCGCGAGCGCCAGCGTGCGCAGCAGCGTCTCGACGCCGCCGTAGAGGTTGCCGCTGGACACGTGCAGAACACGCATGCGCGGACCTTCAGCGCCCGCCCGCGACGTGCCGGACGGAAGCATCGCTCCGGTCCTCCGCCACCGGCTGCCTACCGAGCGCCTCCGCGTACAGGTCCAGGCTGCGCGACGCCATCACGTCATGGGCGAACTCCGCCCGCGCACGCTCCTGGGCCCCACGCGACAGCCGCTCCCGCAGGCCCGGCTCCTCCACCAACCGGCGCGCCGCCGCCGCCAGCGCCCGCGCATCTCCCACGGGCACCGTGAGCCCGGTGCGCTCGTGCAGGCTCACCCACGCCACGCCGGAGTCCGGCACGGCGGTGTTGAGCACGGGCAATCCACTCGCCAGCGCCTCCACCTGCGACAGGCCATACGCCTCGCTGCGCGCGTTGCTCGGGAACCACAGGGCCGTCGCGGCCCGGTACGCGCCCGTCAGCGCCTCCGGCGACAGGTACCCCGCCCACGTCACCCGGTCCTCGATGCCCAGCGCCTTCGCCCGCGCGCGGCCCTCCTCCGCCAGCGGCCCCTCGCCCACGATGACCAGCCGCCCCGGCGCGTGCACCAGCGCCTCCAGCGCCGTGAACAACCCCTTGTAGTAGACGAGCCGCCCCACCATCAGCCACAGCGGTCCGCCCGCCGCCTCCGCCGTCCACCGCGCCTGGGCCTCGCGCGCCTCCGCGGAAGGAGGCCGCAGGTACGACTCCAGCTCGATGCCCAGCGGCAGCACCCGCACCTTCGACTTGAACGTCGACAGCAGCGACGAGCCGCGCACGTACGCCTCGCTCGTGGCCAGGAGCCGCGCCGCGCGCGAGTACAGCATCCACTCGAAGGGACGGAACAGCGCGCCCGCGACCTTCTGCCGGATGATGTCGCTCTGGTGCGTCACCACCACCGCGGGCAGGCGCGGCACCGCGTCCAGCGCCAGCACCATGCTCGGGTTGGGCACGTGCAGGTGCACCACGTCCACGCCCCGCGCCAGCGCCCGCCGGAGCATGAACGGCAGCGACGGCATCACGTCCATGCGCGCCACCGACGCGAGCCGACCCAGGCGCACCACGCGCACCGGCCCATCCCACTCCTCACGCGTGGGGCTGCGCCCGTGGAACTCGTGGCTCGTCCCGGTGCCATCCACGGAGTGGTTCGCGCACAGCACCTCCACCTGCGCGCCCAGCGACGCCTGCGCGCGCGCCAGCGTGCACAGGTGCGCCTCCATGCCGCCGGAAGCCGGAGGGTAGAACTTCCCCAGGTGCAGCACCCGCAGGCCCGCGCCCTTCACGACGGCGCCACCCCGCCCTTGGGCTCGTCCTGCGTCGGGCCATAGCCCTGGTAGCCCAGGTACGTGTCGCCGTAGCGCGGCTGCCGCAGGTCCACGTCGTTGAGGATGGCGCCGAACATCCGCGCCTGCACGTCCGCCAGCGAGCGCAGCGCGCGCTTCGCGGCGCTCCGGTCCGTCCGGCCCGCCTTGAGCACCATCACCACGCCGTCCGCCTGCGTGGCCAGCACCGCCGCGTCCACGACGGCGTTGAGCGGCGGGCTGTCCAGGATGATGCGGTCGAACTTCTCCCCCGCCGCGCGCAGCAGCTCCTTGAAGGCACGCGTGTGCAGGAGCTCCGCGGGGTTCGGCGGCAGCGGGCCACACGGCAGCACGAAGAGGTTGGGCACCTCCGTGCTCTTCACGGCCTTGTCCAGCGAGCCCTCGCCCACCACCAGCGAGCTGATGCCCAGGTCATTGGGCACGCCGAACGCGCGGTGCAGCCGGGGCCGGCGCATGTCCGTGTCCAGCAGCAGCACGCGGTTGCCGCTCTGGGCCATGGCCACGCCCAGGTTGATGCACGTGGTGGACTTGCCCTCCTGCGGGCCGCTGGACGTCACCACCAGCGTCTTGCAGGGATGATCCGGCGACATGAACAAGAGATTCGTGCGCACCGCGCGGCAGCACTCCGCCACCGCCGAGCGCGGCGCGCGGTGCACGTACAGGTCGCGGTCGCCCGGCGCCTTCGTGGCCTCCATGCGCGGCACCACGCCCAGGAACGCCAGGCCCAGCACGTCCTCCACGTCCGCCTGCGACCCGACGGTGTTCTCCAGCATCTCCAGGAACAGCGCCACGCCCAGCCCCAGGAGCAGCCCCATCACCCAGCCCACCATCAGGTTGCGCCGCGTGTGCGGCCGCACCGGCAAGAGCTCCGGCCGCGCGGGGTCCAGCACGCGCACGTTGCTCGTGCGCAGCAAGCCCGACAGCTCGATGTCCTTCAGCCGCTTGAGCACCAGCTCATAGAGCCGCTGGTTGTTGTCCGACTCGCGCTGCAGCCGCCCGTACTCGATGGCCTTCTTGTTCACCTGGAAGGCCTCGGCCTTGGTCTCGTCCAGGAGCTTGTTGAGGTTCTTCTCCTCGCCCTGCGCCTCCGCCAGCTGCGTCTCCGCGGAGCGCACCACGTTGGTCAGGCTCTTGAGCAGGTCCGCGCGCACGACGTCCAGCTTGCGGTTGCACTCCAGGAGCTTCGGGTGCTCCGGCAGGTAGCGCTCGGTCAGCTCCGCGCACGCGGCCTTCTGTTCGCCGTAGCGCGATTTGAGATCCTGGATGGGCCCGTCCTTCGCGCCGGGCACCGCCTCCGCCCACGTCTCGTCGTTGCCCGCGTCCTTGCGCAGCCGGTGGATGGCGTCCACGCGCGCCTGCTGCGCCGCGATGCGCGTGCGCACCTCGGTGAGCTTCAGGTTGTAGGAGTTGATCCGCTCGCTGACGATGGACAGCCGCGACTCCAGCGACGTGGACAGCATGTCCGCGTCCTTCTTCAGGTCGTAGACGGCCATCTCGCCGGCCTTGGACTGGCGGCCCAGCTCATCCAGGCGCCCCTCCAGCCACGCGCGCGCCTCCTCCGTGGTGCGCAGCTTCAGCGCCAGGTTCTCCGCCATGTACGCGGCGGCCACCTCGTTGGAGAGCAGCGCCGCGCGCGCGGGGTCCACGTCCTCCACGCCGATGTTCATCACCCGCGAGTCCTTGCCGGGCACCACCTGGATGCGCGAGCGCAACAGCCCCACCGCGTCCGCGTCCTCCAGCGCCTTCGCGCGCTCCGCCGGGTCCTGGTTCGCCGGCAGGCCCAGGAAGGACGCGTCCTTCGACAGCCCCAGCCGGTCCACCACGCGGCTGGCCACCGCGCGCGAGGTGATGATCTCGCTCTGCGTGGCGTAGTACTCCTTGTTGAACCAGTAGTTGCTGCGCTCCTCCCCCATCACCTCCTTCACCTCGCCGTCGAGGATGCGCGGCGCGGTGACGTCGATGATGAGCGAGGTGCTGGCCGCGTAGATGCGCGGCTGGCGCAGCGTCCACGCCGCCGTGAGCGCGGTGATCCCCAACGCCACCCCGAGCATCACCCACCGCCGGCGCCACACGCCCCGCAGCCGGTGCATCACGCTCGCGGACGTCGCGCCGGGTGCTCCACCGGCCGGGTCCAACACCGTTCCTTCCACGTCGCGTCTCTCCGGAAGTGGCTGCCGCGGGCGGTCTCCACCGGCCCGAACGCATCCGGACCCGACCTGCACCCACATCGCGCTGGGGGAATAACGGCCGGAGCGTGCAACGGGCCGGGCGGGTTGTCCATCCAACCGACGCCGCCTGGATGCCCCCCATCCATCCGCGCCGGTCCGCGAACGCGCACCCTGGAGGGTCCTGTGGTAGTGAGCGGCGCAATGGTTCCTGCGCTTTCCGTCGTCCTGCCCTTCAACCCCGCCACCGCCGCCGCCGCCGCCCGGTTCGCGCACGCGCTGTCCGGCCAGGCCCAGGTCGTGCTCGCGGGTGAAGGGCCGGTGGACGTCACGCCCGGTCCCAACGTCCACGTCCTCGCCGCCCAGGGTGGCAAGGGAGCGGCCATCCGCGCCGCGCTGCCCCACGTCACCGGCGCCCACACGGTGCTCCAGGATCCGGACGCGGCCTACTCGCCCGACACCTACGACGCCCTGGTGCAGCCCCTGCGGGACGACACCGCGGACGGCGTCTTCGGCCGGCGCCCCGGCATGTCGCCGGAGATGGTGGCCGAGCGCGCGCTGGGCGGCATCACCCGCTTCGTCACCGACGTGGCGCTGGCGGATCCGCTCACCGGCCTGCGCGCCTTCCGCACGGAGGCGCTGCGCTCCATCCAGCTCACCAGCGACGACGACGCGGTGGACGCGGAGCTGGTGGTGAAGCTGGCCGCGCAGCTCTTCCGCCTCACCGAAGTGCCCCTGCCGCCGCTGCAGGCCGTGCCGCGCCGCCCGGCCTCCGCGCACCTGGCCCGCCTGCGCACGCTGGTGCGCTACGCCACCGTGCGCGACGACGCGGACAACCAGCACGAGGGCTACTCCACCCTGGAGCGCATGGACGGCGCCACCCACTACAACCAGTGGCTGGGCCGCCGCTTCCGCGAGCACATGGGCCGGCGCGTGCTGGAGATTGGCGCCGGCATCGGCACCATCACCCGCGAGCTGGAGGCCGGCGCGGAGCACCTGGTCGCGCTGGAGGTGGAGCGCTTCTACGTGGAGCGCCTGAAGAACCTCTTCCGCGGCAAGCCCCACGTGCGCCCCTACCTGTCCGACGTGGCGCTCGCGGACTGGGAGGCGCTGAAGGCGGAGGCCCTGGACACCATCGTGCTGTCCAACGTGCTGGAGCACATCCCGGACGACGCGTCCGCGGTGCGCCGCTTCCGTCAAATCCTCCAGCCGGACGGCCGCGTGCTCATCCTCGTGCCGGCGCTGCCGCAGCTGTTCGGCGCCATCGACGAGGCCGTGGGCCACTACCGCCGCTACACGCCGGAGTCCCTGCGCGCGGTGCTGCAGGAGAACGGCTTCCGCGTGGACACGCTGGAGTGGATGAACCTGGTCGGCCTGCCGGGCTGGTTCGTCAACAGCCGCCTCCTGCGCCGCCGCGCGGTGCCCAAGCTCCAGCTCAAGCTCTACGACGCGCTGGCCCCCCTGCTCGCCCAGGCCGAGCAGCAGGTGCGGCTGCCCGTGGGCATGAGCCTGTTCGCCGTCGCCCGCGCCGTCTGATGTCCTCCCGCGCTCCCGGACTGCCCAGGGCGGTGTGGGCCACGGTCGCGGCGCTCTACGTGGTCCTCTTCCCGTACCACCCGGGCCTGCGCTCGCCCAACGAGCTGTGCCGCCTGTGGCAGACGCGCGCCCTGGTGGAGGACGGGACGCTGGAGATCAACCGCGCCCTGCGCGACTACGGCCCGGTGGGCGACCTGTCCGTGATGGACGGGCGCTACTACCCGTCCAAGGCGCCGCTGCTGTCCTTCGCCGCGGTGCCCGTGTACGCGGGCCTGAGGCTCCTGGGCGGCGGCCACCGCTACGCCGTGCCGGAGGTGCCGCTCGTCTTCTTCAGCCGCCTCTTCCTCACGGTGCTGCCCACGCTGGGGCTCTTGTGGCTGGTGCGCCGCTTCCTCTCCGCGTTCCTGTCGCCCATCGTCGCGGACGGCGTCACGGTGACGTACGCGCTGGGCTCGCTCGCGTTCAGCTACTCGCTGCTCTTCATGAGCCACCAGACGACGGCGGTGCTGCTCTTCGCGGGCTTCTACGCGCTCTGGAAGCTGTCGCGCGGAGAATGGCGCGAGCGCGGCTACGCCGTGGCCGGCGCGTGCGCGGGCGCCACCGTCGCGGCGGAGTACACCGGCGCGCTCGGCGTGCTGGGCCTCATCCTCTACGCCGTCCTCACCGTCCTGGGCGGCACGCCGGAGGCTCCGGAGGCTCCGGAGCCTTGGGCCGCGCGGCTGAAGAAGCTGGGCCGGGCCACGGGGCTCGCCGTGCTGGGCGCGCTGCCCTTCATCGTGGCGCTGGGGCTCTACCACCAGGCCACCTTCGGGCACCCGCTGGAGACGGGGTACAAGCACCTCAACGACGCGGCCTACCAGCCGTGGCACCTGGGCGGCTTCCTGGGCATCCGCACGCCGGATCCGCGCGCCTTCACGCTGTCGTTCTTCTCCCCGCTGCGGGGCCTCTTCACCCTGTCGCCGTTCCTCCTGCTCGCGCTGCCCGGACTCGTGCTGCTCAAGCGCCTGGGCCGGACCTCCGCGGAGGGACGCGCCCTCTTCTGGATGTCCGCGGCCACGCTCGCCGGCTACACGTACTTCACCTCGTCGTTCACCTACGACTCGTGGGGCTGGACGACGGGGCCCCGGCACCTCACGGGGCTGGTGCCCTTCCTGCTGCTGCCCGCGGGCCTGGTGCTGGAGTGGCTGCGCGGCGCCGGCCGGCCGGTGCTGTCCGGCATCGCGGCCATGCTGTGCGCGGCGTCCGTGCTCATCACGGGGCTGGCCACCTTCGTCAACTACGTCCCCGACGACGTCTCCACCCCCGTGCTCGCGCTGGCCCGGCCGCTGCTCCTGGACGGCTACCACCCGCCCAACCTGCTCGCCTGGCTGGGCCTGCCCACGTCCGTGGCGGGGGCGGTGCTGCTCGCGGCGCTCGCCGCCGTGGCGGCGTCCGTCTTCGGAGCGCTGCTCCGGGACGCGGCCGGACGCGCGCCTCCGCCTGCCGCCTGGGTGGCGGGGCTCGCGACGCTGGCGGTGCTCGCGAGCGCGCAGGCGGCGTTCACCCGGAACGACCGGGCGGATCAGAACGCGGTCCGCTTCCTGGAGTCCGTCTGGCTCCAGCCCCCCGGCCGCCCCACCGCGCCCTTCTGGCCCCGCGCCGGTTCCTGAGCGCGTGGCTATACTGGCGTCCCCCTCCCTCTGGAGACCGTGCATGACCTCGCGGTGGTGCCTGCTGTCCACCCTCCTGCTGTGTGCCCCGGCCCTCGCCCACGCCGAGGACGCCGCCGCCCTCTGGGACAAGAGCTGCAAGAACTGCCACGGTCCGGACGGCCGCGCCCAGACGCGCATGGGCCAGAAGGAGTCCATCCCCGACATGAGCCGGGCCGCCTGGCAGAAGGCGGAGTCGGACACCGGACTGCGAGACGTCATCGCCAACGGTTCGTCCCACAACCCCAAGATGAAGGCCTACAAGGACCGGCTCACCCCGGAGCAGCTGGACGCCCTGGTGCGATACATCCGCACCTTCAAGGCGAAGGAGTAGCGCTCGTGAATAACCCTCCGCGCCCGGGCGTCGTGGGGACTGGGAGAATTGGAGCCGCCATGAAGACCCTCACCGTCGCCATCGTGTTCTGCCTGTCCATGGTCAGCCTCTTCACGTCGGTGCGCGCCGACGCCAATGCCTTCCCCCGCCTGGAGCCGGGCGTCTCCCAGCCGGTGGCGCTGATGCCCAAGGGCGGCGACGGCAAGGGCGGTGGCAAGGGCGGCAGCGACGGCGGCAAGGGCGGCGAGGAGGACGAAGAGGAGTACCGCCGGCAGACCCGCGCCCTCTCCCAGAAGGCCGCCCTGGAGCTGGTGGACCCCGGCGTCCTGGACGACATGCTCCGCCTGCGCGCCGCAGTGCGCGGCGGCCAGCGCTGAGGCTCGGGTTACCTCGCAAGAATGAGGGGGGCTCGCAAAGTTTGCGCAGCCCCCTGACGTCAGACGGCACCCCCCCGCCTCACGGACATCCCTTATTCCGGCGGGTTGAGCGCCGGAATTCCCGGCACGAAGCTTGCTGTTCTGTGGCTCCCAAGCCGTACCTCCCCCCAGGGGTACGTGAAGGAGCCCCCGATGGTGCGTCGCCCAACTCCCCGCCGTCAGTCCCGTGGCTTCACGCTCCTGCTCGCGCTGGGCGTGGTCGCGGTCGTGACGATGGCGGTGATGCTCAGCTACAGCGTGGTGGGCCGCGAGGCCGACACCCAGGCGGACACCCGCCGCCAGAAGCAGGCGTTCTTCGCCGCCGAGGCGGGCCTCGCCGAAGGGCGCGAGACGGTGCGCCTGCTGCTGAACAACAACGGGAACAACTCCACGATGGGCCTGTCCGCCGCCCTGGGAGGGGTCGCTCCGGTGGCCGACATCCCCGCGCTGGCCGCCGCCAATCCCCCCTGGTACGAGCTGCTGCCCGGACCGGAGGACGGATGGAACCCGTACACGGTGACCACGGCCAACCTGAGCGCGTCTGAAGTCCCCGTGGGCGTGGACTACCCGGAGCAGCGCAACGTGCGCTACCGCGTCTTCATCCGGGATGACCTGGATGACGACCAGAACACCGTCGACAGCAACCGCCAGCTGTGGGTCCTCGCCGTGGGCGAGGTGACCATGGAGAACGGCCGCCGCCCGACGCGCTCCATGGTCCAGGCGCTGGTCACCAACGCGATTGGCGAATCCATCTTCGCGCCCGGCTGCATCACCAAGGGCTGCGGCCCGGACATGACCTACAACAATCCCACGGACCAGAATGCGCCCGCGGGAACCACCATCACCCTTCCGTGACCTCGTCTTCTCCCACGAGCCCCCCCATGAAACGCCTGATTCCCCTGCTGCTCCTGCTGCCGGTGCTCGCCAGCGCCCAGGACCGAGGCGCGGTGGCCTTCAACAAGGCCTGCGCGCAATGCCACCAAGCCAGGACCCCGACGGAGAAGCAGCCGGTGGGGCCGCTCGGCGTGCGCAAGCCCGTGGGTCCCTACATGGACCAGGTGCTGGACAAGAAGACCCTGGCGGAGGTCCGCACGTGGGTGCAGTCCCCCCACATGATCAACCCGAAGACGGACTGCGACACGCGCCTGCTGCCCCGCGACGAGCTGGACGCCCTCACCAGCTACCTGTCCACCGTGGTGGTGGCCCCCGCGCCCCCCCGCCGGATGATGCTGCGCAAGCAGATGACGGAGCAGGTGGCGGCGCGCAAGGCGCGTGACAAGGCCGAGGCCGAAGCGAAGGCGAAGTCCCAGCCGAAGAACCAGGGGAAGCAGTGATGCGCACGCTCTTTCAACGAACCCTCACGGCGCTGGTGCTGGCGGTCGCGGCGCCCTCGCTGGTCCACGCGCAGCAGCTCTGCCAGGACGACCTGTCCAACGACAAGCAGGGCGCCTTCAAGCTGGGCCCTGACGGCCTCACCGTCGCCAACGACACCATCCTCCTGCGCAAGGACGGCCGGCTCCAGCTCAACACCAACCTCAAGAAGCTGGACTCGGAGAACATCACCTTCCCGTTCGACCAGACGGTCACCATCGACTACGTGTACGAGTCCGCCGGCGCGTCGCACTCGCTCGGCTACATGTACATGGAAGACGTGGTGAAGCGGGGCTACGCGGACAAGGACACCCACGAGCTGGTCGACCTGAACAACAACGGCATCCTCGACCTGCACGAGGCCATCTACAACCTGACGCCGGACGACGACCCTGTCCTGCCCATCAAGTACGTGGGCCTGTCGCGGCGCTGCAACAACACCTTCACGTCCGGGGGCAAGAAGTACAACGAGCCCGAGCTGGCGATGGGCGCCTGCGGCAGCACCTTCCGCCACGAAGACGACGTCACGGACGCGCGCCCGGGCCGCGGGCACTCCAGCGAATTCAACATCGAAGCGGACTGGGTGGGCGTCAACAACGTCAACGACGCCGCGGGCGACCGGGGGCTGTTCAACTACATCCCCAACCTGCTCGAGCCGAGAGTGCCGGAGAACGGCAACCTGGGCATTGGAAGAATGGTCTACCTGCTCGTGGACGACGACAGCGACCATACCGTCGCGCGCAACCTGGGCCCCGTCGCGGACGCCGACGACACCTTCAACGGCGTGCCCGACTACAACGTCTCCCAGTATGACTTCCGGGGCATCAAGCTCCCCGCGCCCATCAAGCCCCCTAACGATGCGCCGAAGTCAGAAAAGGACCAGTACGCCGCGGACAAGGACAACTACGAGAAGATCAACACCGGCGACCGCCGGGTGAACCTGGGCCTCGTCGCGGGTGGCAAGGAGATCATCTTCTTCGCCGTCGTCTACTACGACGCCCGCCACAACACGGACAACGACACGGTCGCCCCCTGCCTCAAGCGCAAGCCCTATACGGGCGACCCCGTCGAGGACGGCAAGTGCCTGTTGCACCTTCAGACGTCCGTCTCCGTGTTCTTCTCCAAGGCCACCTGGAACCTGGACCAGAACTTCAAGGCGCCCACGAACAACGTGGTGGCGGAGCGCAACATCGGCTGCAAGTACTCCGAGAGCTGCAACTCCCCCACGGACGGGTCCGCCTGCAAGATTGACGGCACGAGCCCGGTCAAGAAGGCCTGCGGCTGGCTGGAGGAGGACACGCTCAACCGCCTGGACTCGCCTGCCTACAAGAACCTGAAGATGCCCATGGAAGGCGTGGTCGTGCCGGTTCCGGGCAAGGACATCACCGACCCGGTGAAGGCCGCCGCCATGGCCAGCATGAACTACATGCCCCACGTCATCGTGGGCGCGCCCACCACGGACCCCTTCCGGTGGATCCTCGGCTTCGAGGACCTCAACGGCGGCGGTGACCGCGACTTCAACGACATCGTGTTCATGATCAACAAGGAGAACGGCGGTGGCGCCAAGTCCACCACCATCACCTCGGACGTCATGAGCGACACGGGCGACAAGCTGGGCCCGAACTTCACCATCACCAAGGTCCGCTTCCGCCGCCAGGACGACGTCGCCCCGTACGCGACCCCGGGCAACCCGCCCACGAACATCCGCAACAAGTCCTCCTGCAACCTGGTGGAGGATCCGTCCTGCAAGCCCGCCCCTGCCTGCACGAAGGCGCCCTGCTGGACCGAGGAGGTCGCGGGTGCCTGCACCGCGAGCGGCGTGAAGCCCACCATCACCTATTCCATCGCCGTGGACTGCCGCGTGCTGAACGCCGCGGGCATCTACGAGAAGAACGAAAACCCCACGTGGGTGCCGGTGCCGCTCAACAACGACAAGCAGTACCCCGACCAGGAGGTGGAGATCGACATCCTGGCGCTGGGCCTCACCGGGTCGCAGCTGTGCTGGAAGGTGGACATCAGCAGCCCCAGCGAGCTGTGCCGTCCCATCATCGACGAGGTCGACATCGGCTACCAGGCGGTGCGCTCCGGCTCCTACGCGCGCTCCAGCCCCAGCACCCTGGGCAACGTCGCGGTCTGGGGCGTGAACGAGACGCCGGGCCAGAACTGGGGCAAGGGATGGAGCGCCACCGAGGGCAGCCTGCCTCCGGCCGGCACGCGCGCCTATGACGGCGCCAAGGACTTCACCATCCGCGGCCGCCTGTACATGCAGTCGCTCTACGAGCCGGGGGTCGCCAAGACCGACCCGAAGCTGCGCTGGGAAGCCGGCCGCGTGATGGCGCTGTCGCTGGCCGCCTCCGCTCGCAAGCTCTACACGATGAATGGCTCGGGGGCCCGCACGGAGGTCAGTGACGTGGCCGCGTTGGGCAACACGCTGCTGCCTGCCTCCTACTGCAACACGTACAGCGAGATTGACGGCCGCTACCTGTACGACATGAACAACGACAGCACCTGCACCGTCACCGCGCAGGCGGATCCCGCCGCCAACCCCTACAGCGACCGCCAGTTCCTCGTCGACTGGCTGTATGGGTACGACAACAAGCGGACCTCGCAGTTCCGCCCCTGGGCCTTCGGCGGCATCAACCTCTCCACCGTGGCGGTGGCGGTGCCCCCGTACCAGGACAACTGGTACCAGAACGCGAAGGGCACCGAGCGCGACACCTACCGCAAGAACTTCATGACGCCCCTCCAGGAGCGCAGCACGAAGGCCTTCGTGGGGACGATGTCGGGCGTGCTGCACGCCTTCGACGCGGGTGAGTTCCGCAACGCCCTGAACGACGACTGCGTGGCGGAGCCCCAGTTCCGCGGCTACTTCCTCCCGAAGTCGTGCCCTCCCGACAAGACCAAGGCGATCCGCGAGTACGGGACCGGCGAGGAAGAGTTCGCCTACATGCCGTACCTGATGCTGGATCAGTACCGCAACCAGTACGTGCGCTTCCGCGGCTCGGGCACCCTGCCCAAGCCGCAGATGGACGCCTCGCCCAGCATCGCCAACGTGGACCTGGGTGACCGCAACGACTGGAACGACAACATCAAGTACACCTGGACGCCCGCGGACACGGCGCAGAAGCAGCAGGGCGCCAAGACGGTGCTCGTCTCCGCCACGGGCAAGACCAGCCCGGTGGTCTTCGCGCTGGACATCACGGATCCCACGAAGACGGACCGGTACCCGCTGCCCATGTGGGAGTTCAGCCTGGCGAACACGGACGTGGCGTCCGCCTTCACCCAGGCCGTGAAGGACGACAAGACCGGCACCGTGAAGCTGCCGGACAACTCGGGCTCCCGGCACGCGCCTACGGTGGGGCGCATCTCCTGGGGCTCCGCGCAGGACAAGGACCGGCGCTGGGTGGCGGTGGTGGGCACCGACTACGACCCGGGCGAGGCGCGCGCGGGCGCCATCTACATCCTCGACATGAAGACGGGGAAGCCGCTCGAGTACGGCAGCGGCAAGTACGCGGGCGTCGTCACCTTCGAGCAGGGCTCGGGCATCGCGGCGGAGACGGCGATGCTGGACCTGGACCAGGACGGCTCCTACGACGTCCTGTACGTGCCCACCACGGCCGGCAGCGTGTGGCGCGTCAACCTCAAGGACGTGAGCACCTCGCGGAAGCTGGGCAGCCAGGTGCAGAAGTGCATGGTGGCCCACGCGGCGTCCGCGCTGGAGGGCCGCGCGGATGCGAGCCAGACGCAGCTGGACCTGCAGGAGCTCTACTCCAACATCGCGGTGAAGCTGGTCGCGACGGATGCGGGCCCGGCGGTGCGCTTCTACTTCGGCACCAGCGACAGCCCCGACAAGTACACGGACGGCTACCTCCCGGATGTCCAGAACCCCCTGAACCCCACGTACCAGTACCACCTGCTCGCCTTCGAGGACCCGGACCCCACGGGCAAGAACGGGTGCACGGAGCTCAAGCCCCTGTGGGTGCAGAAGATGAGCCCGGGCCAGAAGCTGTGGGGCGGCGTGGCGCTCAGCTCGGACAACATCTACGCGGCGACCGCGGTGGGCACGGCGGCGGACATCTGCAGCCTGAACGCGGACGCGAAGGGTGAGGCCTACATGGCCAGCCAGTCGAGCGGCGCGCTTGTCGGTGGTGTGGCGAGCGAGCTGGACGGCCACGCCATCTCCGCGCCGGTGGTCCACGACGAGCACCTCTTCGTGCTGACGGCCACGGGTAAGATGAAGGTCAAGGGCGGAGAGGACTGGAACAACAAGGCGGGCACGAGCGGCGTGCCGCGCTCGCAGATCATGTTGTGGGAACCGCTGCCTGACGGGAGACTGCCGCAATGAAGCAGCGCGCCTCACGGGGTGTCACCCTGCTGGAAGTCATGGCCACCATGGCCGTCATGCTGCTGGGAGTCGCAGCGGCGATGACCGTGGTGAGCCAGACGACCCGCTCCAATCGCCGGACCCTGACCGCCAACCAGGCGCAGATCATCGCGGAGCAGACCCTGGAGAACATCCTTCAGCGGGGCTGCCAGGGTTCGGTGACGTGCGAGACGGCGTCGAACGAAACCTTCGACGTGTACCAGACGTCGGAGGGGTTCCAACGGGAGACGGCCCCCGTGGATCCGAACATCGTCGCGCGCAAGTACACGGTGACCGTGGACGTGGACAACTCCGTGGTCCCCGGCAGCATCGAGGATGGCAAGGCGGGCGAGCCGGCCATCACCCGCCCGCTCGTGGGGACCACGACGGGCACGCTCGTGAACGTGCGGGTCACCGTGGCCTGGGATGAGCCGGGCATCCGCGAGGGCCAGCAGATGGTGGTCCTCCAGAGTCGAATGGCGCCATGAAACCGTCCTCCCTCCGCAGCCGGGGCTTCACGCTCCTTGAAGTGATGATCGCCAGCGCCATCGGGGTCATCGTGCTCACCACGGGGCTGGTGGTGGGCGCCCAGATGCAGAAGCGCGCCCTGTTCGAGGAACAGACGATGACCGCCCAGGTCACCGGGCGGGCCGTGAAGGATCAGATCACCCTGGACGTGTCCCGCGCGGGCACCGGCATGGGCAACACGCCCATCTCCTTCGCGAACGACGACGAGCGCTCGGCCATCACGGTCTGGTCCAAGCCGGACCTGACGACGGGCATCGGGACCACGCTGGGCGCGGACGCGACGGACTACGCGCCGCCGCCCGCGGGGTTCCCGGCGTCGGACGCCCTCCAGCTCTACTGGGGGGACACGAACGGGATGCTCACCCTGAGGACCTGCGACACGCTGTCGCGGATCCGCGAGGAGGAGACCACCACGGCGGGCACCTTCTGCACGCGCCCGAATCCCTCGACGGCGCTGGCGGATCCCGCCACCCCCACGCTGGCCGTGATCGCCAGCGGCGGCAACAAGAAGGCCTGTCCCGTCCTGGTGGACAGCGTGCAGGAGGCCTCCGGGAAGCTCGTCATCAAGGGGCCGACCCCCGAGGTCCCGCGCTCGGATGTCTGCGCCGGCAAGGACCTGTGGACGAAGGCGTCCGGGGACGTCGAGAACTGGGTGGCCCTGCGGCTGAGCGGCGCGGCCTACCGGGTGAACTGGAAGGGCGGCATCCCCACCCTGGAGTACCGCGCCCCGAACCAGGAGGACTGGTCGGTGTTGAGCCGTGACGTGGAGCAGCTCACCGTGCGCGAGGGCGTCGTCAATCTCGCCAATCCCCTGAACACGCTGGACTGGTATCCCAGCGACGTGCCCTCGGGCACCCCGCGTCCGGCCATCTCCGACTGCGACGTGGGCAAGTACACCCTGGGCTCCTGCAAGACGGACGACATCGCCGTCGGGGGGAGTCTCCTTCCGGCCGCGACCACGAAGGAAGAGGTCATCAAGCGCCTCCGCCAGCGGGTGCGTGAGCTGGAGGTGACGCTGGTCATCCGCACGCGGCGCATCAACCGCGACGCGGACACCACGGGCACGGATGAAGAGGGACAGGCGAAGGACGGCTACACGCGCCGTCGCTACACGTTCCGCGTCGCGGCGCGCAACATGACCGTGGGCCTGACCCGGCCCCCTTCGGCTCCGGTGACACCATGAAGCAGACGCGTGGCATGACGTTGTTGGAGATACTGACCGCGCTGGCGGTGGTGTCCGTCTTCATCGCCCTGGCGGTGGGGGGGCTGCAGGGGCGCATTGGCGGGCAGCGCGAGAGCATGGCCACGCGCGAGCTGTGGTCGGGCGCGCTGCGAGCGCGCCAGCTGGCCATCAGCACCAGCCAGCCCGTGCGCATCGTGGTGGAGAACGACGTCGACCTGCCGGATGGCACGCGGCGCACCGTGGCCCGCTGGGAACAGCTGAAGTGCGGCAGTGACCTGGCCAACCCGGACGAGTGGTCCATGAACGAGTGTCCCAGCACGGCCTGCGTGGACAAGACCTGCCGCACCACGCCCGACTGCTGCAGCTCCACGGGGCCGGACATCGTCATCCCGGACAGCATGACCGCGACGGACATCAACAACCTGTGCTTCCTGCCGGGGTCCGGCCGGCCGGTGTTGAACAAGATGGACTGCATGCAGGGGCAGCTGGGACAGGCCGCCCTCGTCGCCGCCGCGGCGCCGAAGGACCACCAGATCCAGTTCCGGTTCACCTCCGGCCGCCCCAAGAGCGTGCTGATGGTGGAGCCTCTGACGGGCCTGTCCAGCGTGATGGATTGCGACTCGGTGGCCGCCACCACCACGGACACCACCCGGCGGGACCTCCGGCTGGCGAACGCCTGCGCCGAGCCCTGAGCGGGCCTGCCGCGCGCCCGGGGACCTTCCCGTGTCCCGGGCGCGCGTGAGCCTCCCCGCCCAGCGGCCGTCCCGCTGTCCCCCCTGGACACGACAGGTGTCCGCATCCAGCGTTGATTTGGGAGAGGGCGCACCCTAATTAGCCGAGGGCCCCACACGGGCCCTCGAATGGATACCTCTCTCCCCCCGAAGACCGACGGCACGTCCTGGCCCGGCGGCGCCCCCTCCTCCAGTGATGCCTTTGCCCGGCTCCTCGCCTCCCTGCGCGCGGGGCACCGTGCGCGGACGCAGGGGGTGAAGGGCGCGGCGCGCGGCCACCTGCTCGCCCGCCTGCACCGTGAGCTGCGCGCCCCGCTGGTGTGCGTGGCCGTGGATGAAGAAGCGGCGGACGCGCTCGCGCACGACCTGGCCTTCTTCCTGGGCGGCACCGGCAGCCTGCTGGAGCCCCGCGTGCTGCGGCTGCCCGCGGACGAGGTGCTCCCGTACGACGAGCTGTCGCCGGAGGCAGGCCCCATCACGGAGCGCCTGGGCGCGCTGTTCCACCTGGCGCGCGGCACGCCGTTCCCCGCGCTGGTGCTGTCCGTGCGCGCGCTGCACCGCCGCGTGCTGCCGCTGGGGGTGATGGAGGGGCTGGCCCAGCGCGTGGAGGTGGGCCAGGACTTCGACCGCGACTCGCTGGCGCGGAAGCTGGCGTTGATGGGCTACCAGAACAGCCCGCTGGTGGAGGACAAGGGCACCTTCAGCGTGCGCGGCGGCCTGCTGGACGTCTTCAGCCCGCTGTACGAGCGGCCGGTGCGCCTGGAGTTCTTCGGGGACACCATCGAGTCCATCCGCGTCTTCGACCCGGAGTCGCAGCGCACGGTGGACGCGCTCAAGACGGTGGACCTGGTGCCCGCGCGCGAGCTGCTGCTCACCGACGACACCCGCCCGCGCGCCGAGGCCGCCGCCCGCGCGGTGGCGGACCGCATCAACCTGCCCACCATCAAGCTGCGCGAGCGGCTGGACGCGCTCCGCGAAGGGCTGCCCGGCTTTGGCCTGGAGGGGCTCCTGCCCGGCTTCTTCGAGGGCGGGCTGGCCTCGGTGTTCGACTATCTGCGCGCGTGGGCCCCGGAGCCCGTCGTCTACCTGGACGACCCGGTGGGCCTGGACCGCGCGCTGGAGGAGCTGTCGGCGGAGCTGGCGAAGGGCGTGGAGGAGGCGGACGCGCGCCAGGACCTCACCTATCCGCCGGAGCACCACTTCCTCACGCGCGAGGGTGTGGCGGAGGGCCTCGAGGCCCTGCGCGTGGTGGAGGGCGGAGGCCTGTCGCTCACGCAGTCCGAAGTGCCCGTGGCCTTCACCTTCGGCACGACGCAGGACCTGCGCGAGGCCATCCTCGCGCACCACGGTGAGGAGGGCGCGCTCACCCCGCTGGTGGAGCGGCTGCAGCGCTGGCGCGACACCGGCGTGGCGTGCGCGGTGGCGTGCGGCACGCTCAGCCAGGCGGACCGGCTGAAGCGGCTGCTGTTGGACCGCTCCGTGATGGTGAAGGTGCACACGGAGCCCATGCAGGACGCGGCGAAGCTCTACGAGCCGGCGGTGTGGGCGCACCTGTTCACCGGCGAGGTGAGCCACGGCTTCATCGACCCGGAAGGCCGGCTGGCGGTGCTCGCGGACGAGGAGATCTTCGGCGTCCGCTCCCGCCGCCGCGTCAAGCGCAGCAAGAAGCTGGACGCGTTCGCCGCGGGCTTCAAGGACCTGAAGGAGGGCGACCTCATCGTCCACACCGACTTCGGCATCGGGCGCTACGCGGGCCTGACGAAGATGGAGGTGCAGGGCGTGCCGGGGGACTTCCTCGTCCTGGAGTACGCGGGGCGGGACAAGATCTACCTGCCGGTGGGCCGCATGCGGCTCATCCAGAAGTTCACCGGCGGCGACCCGGAGAAGGTCCAGCTGGACAAGCTGGGCACGACGAGCTGGGAGAAGACGAAGAAGCGCGTCAAGGAGCAGCTGCTCAAGATGGCGGCGGAGCTCCTGCAGATGGCCGCCGCGCGCAAGGCGCACCCGGGCTATGCGTTCGCGCCGCCGGACCGCTACTTCGCCCAGTTCGAGGCGGACTTCGAGTTCGACGAGACGCCGGACCAGGCGAAGGCCATCGAGGATGTGCTCGCGGACATGCAGAAGGCGCAGCCCATGGACCGGCTCGTCTGCGGCGACGTGGGCTACGGCAAGACGGAGGTGGCGATGCGCGCCGCCTTCAAGGCCACGTTGGACCGCAAGCAGGTGGCGGTGCTGGTGCCCACCACGGTGCTGGCGCAGCAGCACTTCCACTCCTTCAAGAAGCGCTTCAAGGACTACCCCGTCACGGTGGAGGTCATCTCCGGCATCCGCAAGCCGCCGGAGATCCGCGACATCCTCCGCCGCGCCAAGGAGGGCAAGGTCGACATCGTCATCGGCACGCACAAGCTGCTGGCGGGCGAGGTGGCCTTCAAGGACCTGGGGCTTTTGGTGGTGGACGAGGAGCAGCGCTTCGGCGTGAAGCAGAAGGAGGCGCTCAAGCGGCTGCGCACGCAGGTGGACGTGCTGACGCTGACGGCGACGCCCATCCCCCGCACGCTGCACATGAGCATGTCCGGCGTGCGCGACATGAGCATCATCGCCACGCCGCCGCAGGACCGCCGGGCCATCCGCACCTTCGTGATGAAGTACGACGAGGCCGTCATCAAGGAGGCCGTGGAGCGCGAGATTGCCCGCGGGGGCCAGGTCTTCTTCGTGCACAACCGCGTGGAGTCCCTGCCGTCCATGGAGCAGGAGCTGAAGAAGCTCCTGCCGAACGTCTCCATCGGCGTGGCGCACGGCCAGATGGGCGAGGGGCAGCTGGAGAAGGTGATGCTCCAGTTCACGGAGCACAAGTTCCAGGTGCTCCTGTGCACCAGCATCATCGAGAGCGGCATCGACATCTCCAGCGCCAACACGATGATCGTCAACCGCGCGGACCAGTTCGGTCTGGCGCAGCTCTACCAGCTGCGCGGGCGCGTGGGCCGCAGCAAGGAGCGCGCGTACGCGTACCTGCTGGTGCCCACCCGCCGTCCGGTGACGAAGGACGCGCAGCGGCGCCTGGAGGTGCTCCAGAACTTCACGGAGCTGGGCGCGGGATTCTCCATCGCCAGCCACGACCTGGAGATCCGCGGCGCGGGCAACCTGCTGGGTGAGAAGCAGTCCGGCGCCATCGCGGAGATCGGCTTCGACCTGTACGCGCAGCTGATGGAGGAGGCGGTGGCGGAGCTGCAGGGCCAGCCGCCCAAGGTGCACGTGGAGCCGGACATCAACCTGCCCATGCCGGCGCTCATCCCCGACGACTACGTGGCGGACGTGCACCAGCGGCTGGTGTTCTACAAGCGCTTCAGCCAGGCCAGCCACCCGGACGAGGTGACGGACCTGCGCGCGGAGCTGGTGGACCGCTACGGCGAGGCGCCCGACGAGGTGGATGCCCTGTCCGAGGTGACGCTCCTGAAGATAGACATGCGCGAGCTGCGGCTGCGCGCGCTGGAGGGGGGCCCGGCCCGGCTGTCGCTGGCGCTGGGCGGCGACGCGCTCCTGGACGGCGCGAAGGTGGCGGGGCTGGTGCAGCGCTCCAAGGGCTTCTACCGGCTGACGCCGGACATGAAGCTCATCGCCCGCGTGCCCCCGGAGGTGAAGGGGCACGCCCTGCTGGCGGAGGCGCACAAGCTGCTGCGCGACGTGGGCACCTGCGCGCTGCCCCGGCACTGACGCACGTCCGGGGACTTGAGATAGGCTGGCCGCCGAATGGCGATTGAGAAGGCGCTGCTGCTCATCGCGGACATCGGCGGCTACACCCGCTTCATGCGGCAGCACCGCTTCGGTCTCGCGCACGCCCAGGACACGGTGGCCCAGCTGCTGGAAGCCGTCATCGACGCGTCCGGGCGGTTCAAGCTGGCGAAGCTCGAAGGTGACGCGGCCTTCTTCTACGCCGTGGGCGAGGACACCTCGCCGGTCGCGAAGCAGGTGGCGGCCATCCGCCGTGCCTTCCTGGAGCGCCGGGAACAGCTGGTCATCGACCGCATGTGCAAGTGCGACGGGTGCACGCAGGTGGGCAACCTGACGCTCAAGTTCGTGGCCCACGCCGGGGAGGTCGCCTTCCAGAAGGTGAAGCACCTCACGGAGCTGGCGGGGGTGGACGTCATCCTCCTGCACCGGATGCTGAAGAACGACGTGCCCATCTCCGAGTACGTCCTGATGACAGACGCGGTGCACCAGCAGCTGGAGCCGGAGCTGCGTCAGCTCAGCCAGGGGCTGGAGCACGACTTCGAGGGCATGGGCCGCACGGCGACCCACTACATCGACCTGGGCTCGCTGGTGACGAGCGTGCCCGCGCCGCGCCCCAACCTGCCGCGCAAGCTGTGGAACAAGCTGAGGCTGGAGCTGCGGTCGCTGAAGTACGTGCTCGGCTTCAAGGAGGCGTGTCAGGGCTTCCGCAACGTCGAAGTCATCGACGCGCCAAAGCCCTGAAGCGCCGCGCCTTCAGCCGCCCGTGCAGAAGCGCGCGACGGCCTGCGTGAGCGCGGCCTCGCAGCGCACCAGGTCCTCCATGGGGACGAACTCGCCCGTCTGGTGCGCGACGCGGATGTCGCCGGGGCCGAACACCACGGCCTCCGCGCCCAGCTCCGTGAGCTGCGGGGCCTCCGTGCCGAAGGACACCGTTTCGGACGCGTTGCCGCTGACCTGCTCCAGGAAGCGCACCACGTCCGCGTCGCCGCGCGTGTGGACGCCGCGGTCCATGCGCAGGACCTTGATGCGCGCCTCGTAGGCGGGCTCGTCGCGCGTGAGCTCCTGGCGGATGTGCTCCATCATCTCCGGGACGCGCTCGGCGGCCTGGCCGGGGATGGGGCGCCATTCGACGGTGAAGCGGCAGGAGCCGGGCAGGACGTTCTTCGCCTTGCCGCCCTGGATGAGGCCCACGTTCACGGTGGTGAAGGGCGGCTGGAAGCCCTCGTCGCGGTCCTCGCGGAGGACGGTGTTCGCCAGCGCCTCCAGCCGGTGCAGGAAGCGGCCGGCGCGGAAGATGGCGGACGCGCCCAGCTCCGGGTACGCGCTGTGCCCTTCCTTGCCCAGCACCTCCACCTCCGCCAGGCAGTAGCCCTTGTTGGCGCGCACGGGGATGAGGCGCGTGGGCTCTCCGACGATGGCGTGCCGCGCGCGGCCCAGGCCGGCGGACACCAGCTTCTTCGCGCCCACGAGGCCGACCTCTTCATCCGCGGTGAGGATGACGAGCAGGGGCGCGTCCAGCTTCGGCAGGTCCTTGCGCGTGGCGGTGTGCAGCGCGCAGGCGATGAAGCCCTTGGTGTCACAGGCGCCGCGGCCGTACAGCTTGCCGTCGCGCTCCGTGAGGCGCAGCGCGTCCGTCCAGGCGGCGTCATAGGGCACGCAGTCGGAGTGGCCCACCAGCGCCAGCGCTGCACGGTCCGCGTCACCCTTGCGGGCGACGAGGTTCACCTTCGCCACGCCCGCGTCGTCGGTGTAGTGCTGGCGCTCGGCGGTGAAGCCCGCGGCCTCCAGGCGCGCCTGGGCGTAGTCGATGAGGGGCGCGTTGGGGCGCGAGGACGTGGTGTCCAGCGCCACCAGTTCCGCCAGGGTGGCCCGCAGCGCGGGCAGCGTGTCGCTCATGGGATGGCCTCCAGTCAGGCCACCTCCATGCCACCGCCCGCGCCGCGACGCCAGGGGGCCCGCGCCCTCAGCGTCGCGCGGAGGCCACCGCGTCCGCGTCTGGAGGCACTGGAAACACGGAGTTGTCATCCGCGCCCGGCCGGCCCAGCCCCTTGGAGATGGCGGGCGCGGACGCGGTCACCCGGCCCACGTAGAAGACCCCGTGGTAGCCGTCCTTGTTGGGCGAGTCCCAGACGTGCACGAAGAAGCGGTCCCCGTTGTCCTTCCCTTTCGCCTCCTTCACGCCGCAGTCCAGTGTGCGGCTGCGCTCGTCCGGCCCGCAGATCCACGCCGAGCCGCTGTCATAGGCCACGTCCAGCGCCACCACGTGCTTCAGCCGGTCGGACAGGAGCCGCCCCATGGGTTGGTACTGCTTGTCCCAGGGCAGGCCCTTCGCCGTGCGCGAATGGATGTTGCCACTCACCACCAGATGGAAGCGCGCGGGGCCGGCCTCCACCTCCTTCAGGACCGTGGCGGACAGGGCCTGCTCACGCTGCTGTCCCGTCAGCTTCGGGTGGTCATAGACGAACACCGCCACGTCCAGGCCCCGGACGCGCAACTGCCGCAACTGCTCCAGCATGTTCGCCACCGCCTCGCTGCCACGGCCGTCGGGGTACGGGCTGCGCCAGAACGGGGCCTCCATCAGCTTGAGCCAGTCCTCCTCGCCGCCCTGGCCGTGGAGGAAGGCGGTGATGCGCGCCTGGTTCTCCACCGGCAGCTCCAGCCCCACCGACACGGGTGTGCCCGCGACGGTGAGCTGGCAGGCGGCCTGCGCGATGAAGCGCGGCACCTGCTGCGTGCCATGCAGTTCTCCCAGCAGCAGCACCCCACCCGCCTTCGCCTGGGCCTTCAGGCCGAGGATGGGCGCGCCGCACTCGGTGAACGCGGGCGCGGTCTCCGCCTCGGGCGCTTTCGCCACCGGTTGCACTGCCGTGCGGGGAGCGGCCCCGTCCTTCGCCGCCAGGCCCGGCGCGATGGCGTTGAACACCCGCCACTCCATGGTCAGGTCGCGCGTGCCCTGCGCGGACTCCGCGAGGATGGCGTTCTCTCCGCGCGGCATCGAGAACCGGTCCTCGTCGTCTTCCACGCTGAGGCCGAGGCCACCTTCGAGCGTCTCTGGCCCCCCGGGCGCGGGAACGAGTCCCTGGCTGATATCGTCCAGCCGTCGGCGGTCCATGCCCATGTTGCGGCTCACGCCCCACTCCATCTCCTTGCCGGGCGCGGAGAGCGTCTTGTTCGCGCTGCGGGTGACGCGGATGATCCACAGCTTGCTCTTGGTCGGTGTCTCCCGCTTGCCCAGCACGAGATAGCGGTGCCAGTAGCCGGCGATCTTCGAGCCACCGAATTCCTCCTTCCATTCGGTCTGGAGCACCGGGCTGTCCGGGGCCTCACGGAAGCTCAGCTTCGCATCCACGAAGTACTGACGCACCGATGGCCACACCTCTTCCAGGGGCCGGTCGTAGATGGCCTCCCGTCCCATCAGGTCCCAGTCCATAGGACGCGCGGCGCATCCCGCCGTCAGGAGCAGCGCCAGACAGCCCACGTTCAGTATCGAGCGCATTCGCGGTGCCCCCTTCGTGGCATTCATCAAAGACCCGACGCGGGCGACGGCGGGGGCGGCGCGTTCGGGTTCCCCAGGCCCTTGTTGATGGCGGGCTCGGAGGCCGTCACGTGGCCCACGTAGAAGACGCCGTGGTAGCCGTCCTTGTTGGCCGAGCTCCAGGCGTGCATGAAGAAGCGGTCGCCGTTGTCCTTCCCCTTTGTCTCCTTCACGCCGCAGTCCAGCTTGCTGGTCCGCGGGTTCGCCGCGCAGATCCACGCCGTGCCGCTGTCGTAGGCCATGTCCAACGCGGTGACGTCCTCGAGCTGGTCCTTCAGCAGGTAGCCCATGGGCTTGTACTGCTTGTCCCAGGGCAGGCCCTTCGCCGTGCGCGGATGGATGTTGCCGCTCACCACCAGGTGGAAGCGCTCCGGCTTCGCGCTCACCTGTGCCAGCACCGTCTTCGTCAGCGCATCCTCGCGCTGCTGACCGGAGAGCTTCGGGTGGTCGTAGACGAACACCGCTACATCCAGGCCCTGCGCTCGCAGGTGGCGCAGCTGCTCCAGCATGTTCGCCACCGCTTCGCTGCCACGGCCGTCCGGATACGGGCTGCGCCAGAAGGGGGCCTCCATCAGCTTGAGCCAGTCCACCTCGCCGCCCTGGCTCTGGAGGAAGGTGGTGATGCGCTCCTCGTTCTCCACCGGCAGCTCCAGGCCCACCGTCACCGGCATGCCCGCCGTGACCAACTGGCACACGGACTGCGCGATGAAGCGCGGGACCTGCTGCGTGCCGTGCAGCTCGCCCAGCAGCAGCACCCCGCCCGCCTTCGCGAGCTTCTTCAGGCCCAGGATGGATTGGCCGCACTCGGTGAACGTCGCCACGGCCTTCGCCACGGGCGGCTCCGTCTTCGCCGGCTGCGTCTTCGCGAGCTTGGGCATGATGCCCCGGAACACGCGCCACTCCATGGTCAGGTCGCGCGTGCCCTGCCCCGACTCCATGTAGAAGGCGTTCTCTCCCATGGGGAAGGCCAGCCGGTCCGCGGCGTCCTCGGCGCTCAGGTTCACGGAATCGCTAGATTCAGAGTCAATGGTCCGGCCAGCGGTGGTGCCCCAGTCCAGCTCCTTCCCGGGCCGGGACAACGTCTTGTTCACCGACTTGGTGATGCGGGTGATCCACAGCTTGCTCTTCGTCGGCGTCTCCCGCTTGCCCATGACCATGTAGCGGTGCCAGTAGCCGGCGATCTTCGAGCCGCCGAACTCCTGCTTCCACTCCGTCTCCAGCACCATGCTCCCGCGGTCCTCGCGGTAGGGCAGGTTCGCCTCCGTGAAGTACTCACGGACCGACGGCCACATCTCCTCCAGCGGCACGTCGTAGATGGCCTCGTAGTCCGGCGTCTCCAGGTCCTGCCGTCCGGCGCAGCCCACCGCCAGGAGCAACGCCAGCCATCCCACTTTCACCATCGAGCGCATCCGCAGTGCCTCCCTCTCCGATGCACGGAAGAACGCTGCGTGGGGCGTGGGCATATCGAATCCCCGCGAAAAGCCAGAGGCCGCGCGGGCCACCGGCTCCGGTGACTCGCACGGCCTCTGTGCTGCTCCCTCGGGTGCTGGCTACGGAGCGGACGCGGGCGCCGCGTCCGGGTTCCCCAGGCCCTTGTTGATGGCGGGTTCGGACGCCGTCACATGGCCCACGTAGAAGACCCCGTGGTAACCCTCATTGTTGGCCGAGCTCCACCGGTGCACGAAGAAGCGGTCGCCGTTGTCCTTCCCCTTCGCTTCCTTCACACCGCAGTCCAGCTTGCGTCCCTGCGTATCCGCCGCGCAGATCCACGCCGTGCCGCTGTCGTAGGCCATGTCCAACGCGGTGACGTCCTTGAGCTGGTCCTTCAGCAGGTAGCCCATGGGCTTGTACTGCTTGTCCCAGGGCAGGCCCTTCGCCGTGCGCGGATGGACGTTGCCGCTCACCACCAGGTGGAAGCGCTGTGGCGTTGCCTTCACCCGCGCCAGCACCGTCTTCGTCAGCGCATCCTCGCGCTGCTGACCGGAGAGCTTCGGGTGGTCGTAGACGAACACCGCCACGTCCAGGCCCTGGGCTCGCAAATGGCGCAGCTGCTCCAGCATGTTCGCCACCGCTTCGCTGCCACGGCCGTCCGGATACGGGCTGCGCCAGAAGGGAGCCTCCATCAGCTTGAGCCAGTCCACCTCGCCGCCCTGGCTCTGGAGGAAGGTGGTGATGCGCTCCTCGTTCTCCACCGGCAGCTCCAGGCCCACCGTCACCGGCATGCCCGCCGTGACGAGCTGGCATACGGACTGCGCGATGAAGCGCGGGACCTCCTGCGTGCCGTGCAGCTCACCCAGCAGCAGCACCCCACCCGCCGTCGCCAGCTTCTTCAGCCCGAGGATGGACTGGCCGCACTCGGTGAACGCCGGGGCTTCCTT
The DNA here is from genome assembly GCF_003611685.1 of Corallococcus sp. CA049B. Classification (NCBI taxonomy): domain Bacteria; kingdom Pseudomonadati; phylum Myxococcota; class Myxococcia; order Myxococcales; family Myxococcaceae; genus Corallococcus; species Corallococcus sp. CA049B. The sequence goes on from NZ_RAWC01000012.1 coordinate 35,211, forward strand.
CGCCCCCGGCGCCTTCGCCACCTGCTGCTCCGCGCTCACCGCCTGCTTCTTCGCGAGCTTGGGCATGATGCCCCGGAACACGCGCCACTCCATGGTCAGGTCGCGCGTGCCCTGCCCCGAGTCCACGTAGAAGGCGTTCTCTCCCACCGGGAAGGCGAACCGGTCCGCGTCGTCCTCCACGGAGACACCGTACGCGACGCTCGAGGACGCATCGCCCGGGGCCCCCGAGCCGCGCGCACTGGGAGGTCCGCCGAGCCCGCGGTCCGTGCCCCACTCCAACTGCCGCCCGGGCAGGGCCAGCGCCTTGTTCACCGACTTGGTGATGCGGATGATCCACAGCTTGCTCTTCGTGGGCGTCTCCCGCTTGCCGATGACCATGTACCGGTGCCAGTAGCCCGCGATCTTGGAGCCGCCGAACTCCTGCTTCCACTCGGTCTCCAGCACCAGGCTGCCCCGGTCCTCGCGGTAGGGCAGGTTCGCGTCCGTGAAGTACTCCCGGACCGACGGCCACATCTCCTCCAGGGGCATGTCGTAGATGGCCTCGTAGTCCGGCGTCTCCAGGCCCTGCCGCCCGGCACAGCCCCCCACGGCCAGTCCCATCAGCACCACCAGCGACAACCAGATACCTGAACGCATCCGCATCCTCCCGCACCCACAACGCGCCGACGGCGCCCCCCATATCGAACCGGGTCCCCGCCCCTACGGGTAGAGGCGCCGGGCCAGCTGCTGGAACGCCCTTCCGCTCTGCTCCGTCAGCGGATGGCGGCCGTCCCGGACCACGAGCCGGCCCGCCACGGCCACCTCGCGCACCGCGCCTCCCGCCGCGCCGAAGACGATGCCCGGCAGGAGCGACGCGGGGCTCGCGCCCACCAGCGACGGGTGGTTCACGTCCACCGTGAAGAAGTCCGCGGGGGCCCCCGGCGACAGCGTGCCCGTGCCCATCCCCAGGCTTCGCGCGCCCTGCACCGTGGCCATGTCGAAGAGCCGCGCCGCCAGTCCGTCCAGGGTCCCCGTTCCCGGGTCCAGCACCGCGCGGCGCAGCCGCACCAGCCGCAGGTGCTGCTCCAGCTGCCGCGCCTCGTCCAGCAGGTCCACCACCGTCTGGCTGTCCGAGCCGAAGCTCACGCGCGCCCCGGCCTTCACCAGCGCGTCCGCCGGCACGATGCCGTCTCCCAGGTTGCGCTCCGTGGACGGGCACGCGCACACCGTGGCCTCCGCGCGGCCCAGCAGCGCCACCTCTTCTTCCGTCAGGTGCACGCCGTGCACCGCCGTGAAGCGCGGCCCCAGCAAGCCCACGTCCGACACCAGCTCCACCGGACGGCGGCCGTGCTCCGCCAGGCACGCCTCAATCTCCTTCGGCTGCTCCGCCACGTGCATGTGGATGGGCATGCCGGCGGGCGCGGCGCGGGCCACCTGCGTCAGCCAGTCCCGCGACACCGCGCGCACGCTGTGCGGCGCGAGCCCCACGTTCACCCGCGCGTCGCCGCGCGTCGCGTGGGCCAGCGCCTCCGTGGTGGACAGGAACGTGTCCACGTCCGCGTCAATGAAGCGGCGCTGGCGTGGGTTCGCTTGCACGTTGAAGCCCGCGCGCGCGTAGCCCACCCGCAGCAGGCAGATGCGCAGCCCCACGTCCGTGGCCGCGCGGATGACCGCGTGCGCCAGCGCGTTGCGGTCCGCGTAGGGCGTCCCGTCCGGCTGGTGGTGCAGGTAGTGGAACTCGCCCACCGTGGTGATGCCCGCGAGCACCATCTCCAGGAACACCTGCCGGGAGGCGATGTGGATCTCCTCCGGCGTGAGCGCCTCCGCGGCGCGGTACATCGCCTCGCGCCAGGACCAGAAGTCGTCCTGTCCGCCAGCGGAGGCCACGTATTCGGTGCGCCCGCGGATGAGCCGCTGGAACGCGTGCGAGTGGCCGTTGACGAGCCCCGGCAACAGCGCCCGCCCCGCGAGCCGCTCCACGCGCGCGCCTTCCGGCACCGCGCCGAGGACCCGGCCCTCCGCGCTCACCGCCAGCGCACGGCCTTCGTGGAAACGACCTTCCGTGAAGAGGAAGTCGGGTTGGTAGACAGTGATGTCGCTCACGCGCGGCAGCGTATGCCACTTCGCTCCGGCGCGCGGCAGCGGCTTCAGGCGCTCATTTCGGCCGTGTCCATGAAGGGCAGACGGCGCTCCGCCCAGGGCCGGGTGCGCACCGCGTCGCGGATCCACGTGCCGTGGCGGCGTTCGTCCTCGCGGTGCTGACGGATGAGGGCCTTCACCTCCGGGGACCACTCGAACTGGAGCGCCAGCTCATAGGCCCGGTCGAACAACTCCTCGTTGCCCAGCATGGCCCACAGCGTGGCCTCCGTGCCCATCAGCCCCGTCATGGCCGTCAGGCCCTTCATCGCGGAGCCCTTCAGGTCCGGGCGCAGCGTCACCGGCTCGCCCCCGAAGTGCAGGATGAGCGCGTTGAGGTCCTGCACGTGGCGCAGGTGGTCCGCGCGGAAGCTGTTGAGGCGCTCGCGCACCAGGGCAGGCCCGATGCGAGCGATGGCCACGTCATACGCGCCCACTGCGTCGGCATCGAGCTGGGCCAGGCTGTGCAGGCGAGCCACTTCGGACTTGTCGGCCATGGGTGCCTCCTTCAACCGGGTACGGTGAGTGCTCGGGCCCGAACAATGTGGGGATTCCTCCTCCCGGTTCCAACCACCCTTCCCGGTGCCATCCCTCCACCGCCCCCAGGGCAGGCGGACGGACTGGGCCCCCGTCGGAGGCTGTGGCCGAAAAATCAGGGGCCGGGTCCGCGAGGAGCGCCTGCCCTCCTGCCTGCCCACCAGCCAATGCGAGGAATTGCGCGCCCGCCCTCCTGTGCAGAGCGTTGGAGGGTGAAGACCTCCGACCCCCAGAGGCGGCTGCGCCGCTACCGGACGAAGCGCGACTTCCAGCTCACGCCCGAGCCATCCCCGGACGTGGTGACGTCGAAGTCGAGCGCGCCCGTCTTCGTCATCCACAAGCATGACGCCACGCGGCTGCACTACGACCTGCGCCTGGAGATTGGCGGCGTGCTGGTGAGCTGGGCCATCCCCAAGGGCCCCAGCCATGACCCTTCCGTGAAGCGGCTCGCGGTCCAGACGGAGGACCACCCGCGCTCCTACGCGGACTTTGAGGGCCACATCCCGGATGAGCAGTACGGCGGCGGGGATTCGCTGCTCTGGGAGTCCGGAACCTTCGAGGTCGTTCCACCCGGCGACGCCGCGGCGCAGCTGAAGCGCGGGCACCTGGAGGTCGTGCTGCACGGCGCGAAGCTCAAGGGGCGCTGGCACCTCATCCGCACGCGGCCGCGCGGCGGCAAGGCGCAGTGGCTCTTCTTCAAGGCGAAGGATGAATACGCCAAGGCCGGCTACGACGTCACCGTGGAGCGCCCCGAGTCCGTGAAGAGCGGCCAGGTGGAGACGCGAGGGCCTCACAAGCCCGGCGTGCCGCGAAAAAAGAAGCCCGCGGCCCCCGTGCGCAAGGCCTCGAAGAAGCCGGCCCGTCCACCGTCGACGCCAGAGAAGCTGCTGGAGCGCGTGTGGCCGCCCATGCTGGCGCGGCTGGCCGCGTCCGACGAGGTGCACGACGAGACGCACGCCTACGAGGTGAAGTACGACGGCTTCCGCGCCGTGTGCGCGCTCACGCACGGGAAAATCGCCTTCCAGAGCCGCCGGGGCAACGACCTGTCGGGCCGCTTCGCCCGGCTCACCGCCGCGCTGCGGGAGCTGCCCGCGAAGGACGTCGTCGTGGATGGAGAGATTGTCGCGCTCGACGCGAAGGGCCGCTCGCGCTTCCAGATTCTGCAGAACACGGAAGAGGGCGCGGAGCAGCGCTTCATGGTGTTCGACCTGCTGTGGATGGACGGCGAGGACCTGCGCGGGCTCCCCTACGCGGAGCGCCGCGCGCGGCTGGAGAAGCTGATGGCCGGGGCGCGGCCGCCCCTCCAGCTCTCCGAGAAGGTGGACCTGCCGCTGTCGCGGGGCCTGCTGGAGGCGCGGCGCAAGGGGTGGGAGGGGCTCATCGCCAAGCGCAAGGACGCGCCCTACACCGGCACGCGCTCCGGGGACTGGCTGAAGCTGAAGGTGGTCGCGGGCCAGGAGGTCGTCATCCTGGGCTACCTGCCCATCAAGAACGCGAAGGCGAAGTCGGAGATTGGCGCGCTGCGCGTGGGCGTGCGCGGCAAGGACGGCTTCCTCGACGTGGGCAAGGTGGGCACGGGCTACACGTCGAAGGACCGCCGCGAGCTGCGCTGGCTGCTGGACGCCACGCGCGTGAAGAAGCCCGCCGCAGTGGACGCGCCCACGAACACGGACACCGTCTGGGTGAAGCCGAAGTACGTGGCCCAGGTGAACTTCACCGAGTGGACGAAGGACGGCCGCCTGCGCCACCCCGTGTTCCAGGGCCTGCGCAGCGACAAGGGGCCGCGGGAGGTCGTGCGCGAACACCCGGCCCCCATCGAAGGCGCCGCACGCCGGGGCTCACGGCGAGCGCCGGTGCAGGCCGCCGCCCGCACCGCGAAGGCGCCCGCCATGAAGACGCCCCGCGGGAAGTCCCGACGCGCGCCGGAGGTGGCCCTCACGCATGGCGACCGCGTGCTGTTCCCCGGCTCCGGCCTGACGAAGGCGGACGTGTTCGCGTACTACGAGCAGGCGGCGCCGCTGCTGTTGCCCGTGCTCGCGGACCGGCCCCTGGCCCATCAGCAGTGGCCCGCGGGCATCCAGGCCCCGGGCTTCTTCCGGCACGAGCTGTCCGGCATCCCGCCATGGCTGCCCACGCTGCGCGTGCGCCACGAGGGCAAGACGCTGCGCCACGTGAACGTGAAGGACACGTCCGCGCTCCTATGGCTCGCCAACCAGTCCGCGCTCACGCTGCACATGTGGCTGTCCCACGCGCCCCGGCTGGCGCAGCCGGACTTCGTGGTGTTCGACCTGGACCCGGGCGAGGGGGGCTGGAAGGACGTGGTGAAGGTGGCCACCCTGCTGCACGCGCGCCTGGACGAACTGGGGCTCAAGGCCTTCCCGAAGACGTCCGGCAAGCGCGGCCTGCACGTGCTGGTGCCCCTGGCGCCGGGCCACACCTACGCGCGCACCCAGGCGTTCGCGGACGCGCGCGCACGCGAACTGGAGGAGGAGCTGGGCGACATCGCCACCACGGAGCGCTCCATCCGCGAGCGCGGCGGACGGCTCTACATCGACGCGGGCCAGAACGCGCGCGGCAAGACGGTGGTGGCGCCCTACTCCCTGCGCGCCGTGGAGGGCGCGCCCTTCTCCGCGCCGCTCGAGTGGAGCGAGGTGAACGGCCGGCTGGACCCGCACCGCTTCCGCCTGAAGACGCTGAAGAAGCGCCTGGAGGCCGTGGGCGACCTGTTCGCGCCCGTGCTCCGGGTGAATCAGGTGCTGCCGGACGAGTGAGCAGGCGGCTGACGCGCCGCGCCCTGAGCGGGTGTTTCCCGGAGGGGCGGCGCGTGCTAGTGCGGCGCCGCCATGTCGTCCGTGACCGTCGTGACCCCGGCCGCGCAGCCCGCGCCGCGGTGGAAGGTGTCCCTCGCCTACGCCACCTGCTTCCTCCTCTGGGGCTCCACGTGGGCCGCCGTGAAGGTGGGGCTGGAGGACCTGCCGCCCCTGCGCTTCGTGGGCGCGCGCATGCTCTTGGCCGGGGTGGCGCTGTTGCCCTTCGCGCGCTCGCGCGGGACGGCGCTGGGGGGCGGCACCGGGTGGCGCATCGCAGGGCTGGGCGTGCTCCAGTTGGCGGTGCCCTTCGGGCTGCTCTTCGTGGCGCAGCAATGGATTCCCTCCAGCTGGTCCGCGCTCCTCTTCTCCACCTTCCCCGTGTGGCTGCTGTTGGTGGGCCGCGTGGTGTTCCCGGACCAGCCGCTCACCGGGCGCAAGCTCTTCGCGGCGGGGCTGGGCCTGACGGGCGTGGTGGCGCTCCAGCACCAGGAGCTGGTGTCGCTCAGCTTCTCCGGACAGGTGCTGCTGGGCTGCGCGATGACGCTGTTCGCGGCGTCGGTGGTGGCGGTGGCCAACGTGCTGGTGCGCCGGCACATGACGCACGTGCCGCCGCACCTGCTGACGCTGGTGCAGACCTTGAGCAGCGCGGCGCTGCTGCTCTCCGCGTCCGCGCTGTTCGAGTGGAACCAGCCGGCGCACTGGACACCGAAGGCGATTGGCGCGCTCCTGTACCTGGCGCTGGGCGGGACGGTGCTCACCTACCAGTGCCTGTACTGGCTGCTGCCGCGCATCTCGCTGGCGGCGCTGGGCGCCATGGCGCTGCTGGACACGCTGGTGGCGGTGACGCTGGGCGTGGCGCTCCTGGACGAGCCGCTCACGCCGTCGCTGCTCGCGGGCGGCGCGCTCATCCTCACGGCGGCGGCGCTCGCCAACCGCGACGAGGCCCCGGAGGCGAAGGCGCCTCCGGAAGCCCCGCCCGCGGGGTGAATCAGAACGGCAGGGGCAGCGAGTACGCCGTGCCGTTCTGCGTGCCGGTGCGGTAGCTCCTCGGCGCGCCGATGACGGCCGTGGGCGGCGAGCCTCCGGAGCCAGGGACGACGGCGATGGACTGGCCCAGATAGGAGCGCTCCGCGCCATCGCCCACCACCAGCAGGAAGGGCGACAGCGCGCCGGTGGACTTCGCGCCACCGGCGAAGAGGAACGCCGCGCCGTCGCCGTCCGAGGCCACCGACGCGTTGGGCGCGCCCACCCACAGGTCCGGCACGTCGTCGCCGTTCAGGTCCCTGCCGCCCGACAGCGACGTGCCGAAGCTCACCGCGCGGGCGCGGTACGTCACGGGGATGGGCGTCAGCCCGTCGTTGATGGCGCCCACCACGGCCTCGCCGGAGGCCGGGCGCTTCGCGTTGATGGCGGCCACGTCGAAGAGCAGCACCGTGGGCTGGTTCACGCCCTCGAACAGGTAGTTGTTGGCCGTCACCGCGATGAAGTCGCGAGAGTCCCCCAGGAACCTCCCCGCGCGCGTGGTGGCCACGCCCAGGTTCATCAGCGCGATCTTCTTCTCCGGATCCCCCGCGATGCGCACCATGGACGCCACCGTGCGGGTACCACACTTCGAGCCGCTCGCGTCGTAGCCGTAGGCAATCACGATGCCCGAGTGCGCGTTGTCCGAGTAGCGCCACGCCACCTCGTCACAGCCGTCCCCGTTGAGGTCGCCCACCGTGGCGAGGGCGGAGGTCGCCGGCATCGTCGTATTGGCCCAACCGCCCTGATCCGCTGGAGGCGTGGCGGGCATGGGGTCGGTCGGCCAGGACCAGACCGGGTTGCAGGCCAGCGTCATCTTCGCGAGCGACGCGTCCTCGGGCGCGCGGCCCAGGAACACGTCGATGCCGCGGTCGCGCAGCACGGCCAGGTCCTGCTTGCCGTCGCCGTTGAAGTCGAAGCCGCCCACCACACCCCGCCCGATGGCGGTGCGCTTGCAGCGGGTGTTCGCCGCGTCGTGGCAGTCGGTGACCACGGACGGCGCGAACACGCGGTAGGCCGGCTTGAAGGTGCCGTCCGTCTGGCCCAGCGACACCAGCAGCCCGCCCAGCGACTGGGTGGCCGTCGTCATGCAGGCGTTCGCCACGTAGGGGTCGCGCTCCGTCGCGGCGGAGCTCGTGGCCGGGATGACGAGCCCCGTGGCGCCGGCCACCAGGTCCGGCCGGCCGTCGCCGTTGAAGTCCGTGAACGCCACGTCCACGCCCACGTTGCGGCCGCCGTGCCACGGAGAGCTGGCGCCCTCCCCCGACACGATGGCCTTCCCCGGCTCCGCGGTGTCGAAGGTGTACGCGCGGCCCACGTTCATGTCCGCGCCGTCGTTGTTGGGGCCCGGGCCGGAGAAGCCCGGCGAGCCCACCAGGGCCATCACCTTGTCGTTGAGGCGCGCGACCGCCACGGCCTCACCGAAGCGCTCCACGCTGGCCTTCGCCGTGACCTCCATGCCGCTGCGCGACCACTCCGCGAAGGACGCGCCGGCCTTGGAGAAGACATCCACGCGGCCGACGAACGCCCCCGCGGTGGAGGACGCGCGGCCGGAGAAGCCCGCCAGCACCGGGCCGGACGGCAGGTTCCACGCCGCGAGGCCCGCACCCAGCACCTCCGCCTTCGCCGCGCCGCCCAGCGCCGCGAGCGGCTTGTTCATCACGGTGTCCTTCGACAGGCCGGTGAGCGGATACACCAGCACCTTGCCCGCATTGCCCAGCGTGGTCGTGCCCGCCGTCACCGACGCGTAGGGCGCGCCCAGGAGCAGCTCCGGGCCTGCCGTGCCGTCCACATCCATCACCGCCCAGCTCCGGGTCGCGGTCATGCTTCGCGCGTCGCCATAGAAGCGCGCGTACGCGTTCGCCAGCGGCACCGTCGGCGGGTTCACCACCGCCGGGTCCGCCGCCAGCGTCGCGCCCCGCAGGTCGAACAGGTACGCGCCGCCCGCGTCCTGCGCCGCCGCCACGCCGCCCGACGTGCGCAGGTCCGGCGCGTCCGCCTTGTCCGCCATCACCAGGAGGAACGGGGGCCGGTTGCCCTCGCCGGGGATGGCGCCCAGGCGGAAGGTGCCCTCGCTGGCCATCGCCTCCACTGCGGTGTTGGACACCAGCACGTACAGGTCCGCCGCGGAGCGGTAGCGCGGCGCCGTGTCCCGCGCGAAGTACACCGCCACGGCCATCTGCTGCCCGTTGGTGGAGCCGTCCGCGTTGTAGCGGGTCAGCCGGTGCAGCGCCGCCAGGTCCGGGCGGCCGTCGTCGTTGAGGTCCGCCACCACGAGCGCCCGGCCCAGCTCCGTGGTGCTCTTCAGCATGAACTCGCCCGTCGACTTCAGGTCCTGGCCGCCCAGGCGCACCACCGGCAGGTCCGGAACGGCCTGTCCCCGGGTGAGGATGAAGATGTCGATGACGCCGCGCCGGCTGATGCCGGAGAGGGTGGACAGGTCCGCGCCGGGCGAGCCCACGAACAGGTCCATGTCCCCGTCGCCGTCCGCGTCCGCGATGGCCAGGCCCGTGCCGAACCCGCCGCGGCCCAGGCCGGTGAGCGCGGGCCGCAGCAGCGCGGGCGCCTGCCCCGACTTGAACGTGTAGAGGTACACCGCGCCCGAGTCACCGATGGTGACGTCCGCGGCCGGCGAGGACACCGCCAGGTCCGCGATGCCGTCGCCGTCCAGGTCCCCCGCGGCCATCATGTCGCCGAAGAGCGCGCCTTCCGTCTCACCCGTCAGCACCCAGGTGGGCTTCGAGGGCAGGCCGGACGCGCTGCCCCTGTAGATGAACACCGCGCCGCCCGTGGGGCGCGCCAGCTCGCTCTCGCGCTGGCCCACGGCCAGGTCCTGGATGCCGTCGCCGTCGAAGTCCGCGGTCACCAGCGTGGCCACGTCCGACAGCTTGCCGTGCGCCAGCAGGGGCCGCGTCAGCTCATCCAGCACGCGCACCGACACCGGGGCCACGTCGCCGGTGAAGGTGTCCTTCGCCTCCAGCACGATGGTGCCGGCCGCGCCCGCCTCCACCACGACGCGGCCGTTCACCACGGAGCCGGGGCCGGACTTCTTCGTCCACGTCACGGTATCCGAGCCGCCCGCCGTGCCCAGCGGCGCGGAGCTGCCGGACGGCACGCCCAGGTACAGCGGGTCGCCCACCAGCTTCGCGGCCTTGCTCACGGTGTACTGGAGCGCCACCGTGTCGCCGGACTTCGTGTCGCGCACCGTGAGGACGTCCTGCGCCTCCACCTGCCCCGCCGTGTAGACGCCCGCGTCGGTGAGCGTGGCGCCGGAGCCGTTGGTGGCGAGCGTGAAGGCCGCCGTGCCCACCAGCCCTTCGATGCGGATTTGAAAGGACGTGCCCGGCCGCAGCACCGCGCGCGCGGGCGCGACGCCGAAGCCGGCAATCACCTTCACCCGCACGCTGGTGGCGCCGCCGCACTGCTCATCCACCACCGTCAGCGTGTCCTCGCCCGGCGTGGCGCCCGCGACGAAGCGGTTGCCGCGCATGTCGCCGGAGGAGCCGCCCGCCTCCGCGCGGAAGGTGTAGTAGCCGCTGCCGCCGCCGGCCGTCAGCGTGGCCACGCTGCCGGAGCGCACCGTCGTGGGCTCCGCCGACAGCGTCAGCGGGGCCAGGCCCTCACAGGGGCCCACGTAGGGAAGCTGCTCGGCGGGCTTGGGCTCACCGTCACAGGCCAGGGTCAGCAGCGCGGCGAGGGGGGTCGCGCGGAGGAGACGTTTCATGGGGGGTGCCTCGGAAGCAGTCTTGAATCAGGAACGTCAGGGCAGCGCGCCGGAAGACACCCAACGCTGGATGAGGGCGATGCCCTGCGGATCCAACGGCCCGTCCGCGGGCATGCGCAGGTCGCGCACCGCCGCGTTGATGAGCTGGGCGTTGGACTTCCACAACTCGTAGGTGTTCAGCGGCCGGCCCGGGCTGGTGGTGTGGCACTTGGCGCAGCGGGCCTCGTGCACGGGGCGGATGTCGCGCGCCCAGCTGGGGACCGTGGTGAGCGGCTGGTAGACGAAGGGCAGCTGCCGTCGCGCCTCTGAACCGTCGTCGAAGCGGGACACGACGCTCAGCGTGTGGCCGCCCGGCGCCAGGGTGGAGAAGGAGAACGCCTTGAGCGTCTCGCCGTCCGCCTCCAGGCCGCCCATGCTGAACGCGGGCCCGGTGGCCTGGACCTCCTGGCCCTCCAGCTGGAAGTGGACGCTCTTCGGCGGAGTGCCCGGCGGCAGGCGGGCCTGGACCACCAGCCCGTCCTCCACCACCAGCATGCCCTGGTGCATGCCCGTCACGCGCGGCGCCGGCGTCTGGCTGATGGCCAGGGCCTGCTCGCCCACGCGCACCCACGCGCAGCCGCTCTCGTCCGCGGCCAGCAGCACCACCGCGCCGGACGGCAGCCCCTCCGCGGAGCCCCAGACCTTCGCGTCCGCGTCGTAGGTGAAGAGCCGGTCCCCGGCGCGGGCCCAGAGGTAGCGCCCCGCGCTCAAGAGCTGCTCGGGCAGGGCCGGCAGCGACACCGTGCTCCAGCCGTCCGTGTTCCGGCGCAGCAGGCGGGTGCTGGTGAGCACCCAGACCTCCCCCGCCGCGCCCGTGCCCGCGCCCAGCCCCGCGAGCGCGCGCACCGTCTCACCGCCCGCGAGCGGCGCGTCCGTGCCTCGCACCTGGTAGACGCCCGGCGCGGACGCCACCACCACGTTCAGCTTGCCCTCGCGCGCGAACCACAGCCCCGCGAGGCCGTCCTCCGCGGGCGCGGCCGTCATGGTGGTGATGCCGGTGAGCGCCTGCCCGGACAGCTTCAGCGACGCGAGCACGCCGCCTTGAATCTGGAACAGGCCCTTGGGGTGGGCAATCCACGCGGCGCCGTCCGCGGTCTGCGCGGTGGCGACGATGCCGGTGCCCAGCACCTCCTGCCACAGCGGTTCGATGAGCCAGCCCTGGTCCGCGAGGAACAGGCCACGGTCGGTCTCCACCAGGGCGCTGTGCGGCCCCAGGCGGAAGGTGGCGCGCACGGAGCCCAACGCCGCCGTGTTCCGCGGGTGGGCGGTGAGCGCGCCCCGGGTGCCGTCCAGCCGCAAGCGCACGGCCTCGCCCTTCGCGGTGGCGAAGATGCCGCCGCCGGACTGGTCCGCGAAGCCGGGCATCGCGGCCAGGGACTGCGCCGTGGTGACCTGGGTGGCCGTGAAGGCCGCGGGCTTCGCCGGGTCGCTGCCCGGCGGTGCGTCCTCGCCGCACGCGGAGGACAGCACCGCGGACATCAGCAGGAGCGAGGTGGGGAGGAAGCGCGCCACGGCGGGGGAACCGTGGCGCGGACGGGGACGCATGAGGGGAGTGCTCATCAAGGTTCAGGCAAGGATGAACCGCAGCGGGTCCACCCGCGTGATGCTGTAGTCCAGCTTCGCCGAGGCCAGCACCGTCGCGATGATGTGCTCGGGGAAGATGTTGGAGCCGTTCGGATCATTGGCGCCCGTGCGCAGGTCCACCAGGCCCGGCGACATGCCGATGTCACCGCTGCGGCCCACCACCTGGTTGTGCTTGATGCCCGCGCCCATCAGCAGGCAGCTGTTGGACAGGTGGTGGTCACGGCCGCCCGTGGCGTTGATGGTGGGCGTGCGAGCGAACTCGCTGAACACCAGGATGGTGGTGTGGTCCATGAAGTTGCCGCCGCCCGGGTGCTCGGTGGCGCGCAGGTCCGTCACCAGCAGGTTCAGCGCGTTGAAGCCCGCGCGCTGGTTGGTCGCGTGCGTCTGCTGCGTGCCGAAGTGGGTGTCCAGGCCGCCCGCCAGGTTGATGGACACGCACTGGCTGATGCCCTTCTTCAGGGCGGTGGCCACCATGGCGGCGCGGCCCGCGGCGCTGTTGTACGGGTAGGACTGCCCGTTGAGCCCGTAGAAGTCGCGCACGGACTGGTTGGCCGCCAGCTGGAAGCGGAACGAGTCCGACAGCTTGTTCTCCATCACGGTCTGCATCTGACCGCGGCTGCTCTCATAGGCCGTGCCCACGCCCCGCGCGGTGAGCGCCTGCTCCTCGCAGGTGATGGGCTGGCCGTTGAGGTCGATGAGGCTCTTCTCGATTTCGCTGTCCAGCTGGCGCGACGCCACCGGCGGATCCAGCGTGAGCACCAGGTCCGCCAGGCCGCTGACGCGCAGCGCGTTGGCGTAGCCACCGTAGCGGTCGTTGTAGGACTCCACGCCCTGGGCGATGGACGGGATGGGCACCGTGGGCTTCATCTGGCCCACGATCTCCGTGGCGGTGGAGGAGCCGCGCGCCGCGCTGCCAATGGGCATCTTCCCGGTGAGGAAGTAGCGGTAGCCCACCTCGTGGGTGAGCGTGCTCATGTTGATGCCGCGCACCACCGTCATCAGGTCGTAGTGGTCCGACAGGTTGGCCACGCGCGGGTCGCCGATGGCCGGCCCGAACGCGATGTTCGACGGGGCCGCCCCCGCCCGCGTCTTGGGGACGACGGGAGTCTGCGCGAAGGCCCCGTCGGTGAGCAGGCTGTAGCCCGGCATGATGCGCGTCTCGCTGACGCGGTCGGCGGTGAACTCCGCCGGGTCGCGCGGGTCGAACGCGAGCAGCTGATCCCACCCTCCGCTGAAATACACGAACACGAAGCAGCGGTCCGGCGGGGCCATGTTCGTGGCCTGGGCCACGGCCTTGAAGGGGATGCCTCCCAGCAGGAGGGAGCCCATGAAGCCGGCTCCGGCCTTGAGGAAGGTGCGGCGCTCGGGGCTGCTGAGGTCGTCTTGGCGTGTCTTCTTCATCGCAGGCACCGTCAAGGTCAGTAGGTGATGAAGCGCGAGTCCGTCAGCATGGCGATGCACACCACCGCCAGCGCCTGGTCGCGCTTCTTGAGGGTTTCGGCCCGGGCGGCGGCCTTGCGGAAGAACGTCGCGTAGCGCGTGAGCTCCTCACCGGCGAGGGGCGCGCCCCAGAACCGGGTGGAGAGGTACACGAGCGTCTCGTCCACCTGCGCGTCCGTGAGCTTCGTCAGGTCGCTCATGGGCGAAGGCAGCGTGCGTCCCAGGGTGCGCAAGCCCACGTCCGCCTGCGCGATGTCCTTCTGCGCCTGGGCGATGCAGACCTTGCGCGCGCCGTCGTCCAGGAAGCGGGCGAAGACGAGGTTGGGCTCCGTGTTCTCGGAGGTGATGAGCGCGTAGTCGGCGCGGCCCAGCGACTGGGCGCGGGACTCCAGCTCATCCCACTCCATGCCCACGGCGATGCGGATGGACTCCTTGAGCTGCGCGACGGTGAGGCGGCGGGGCGCGCGGCCCACGCTGCCGCCCTGGGCCTCCGGGTCCGGCAGCGGGTCGATTTGATCCGTGTTCCCGTGCGGGTTGGGCACGGGGTCCAGCTGGGCGTCCAGCGGGACGGGCTTGGCGGGGGCGTCCACGGAGCCCTGGGTGCAGCCCGTGGCGAGCGCGAGCAGCGCGGTCAGCAGAAGGCGGCGCATCAGTCGATCCTCCGGTACGCGTCGGACATCACCACCTGCTCGATGAGGCCCTTGAGGCTGTGGTTGTTCTTGGCGAAGTCCTGCGACAGCGTCTGCAGGTACATCCGCTGCTCCTCGGCCGTCATGGCGCGGCCCAGGAACTCGTTCCAGACGCGCTTGACGGTGCAGCGCTCCAGGTCGCCCGTCTCCATCATCCGCTTCACCAGCGCCTGCGGGCCGCCCTCGATGTTCTTCTCCTCGTCCGCGCTGCGGTAGAGGTAGGTCTTCAGGAGGCCCAGCGAGTTGGCGCCGTCGCCGTCGAAGGCCTGCATCACGTACTGGCTGCACTCGCCGCCGCAGCCGGTGTCGCCGTTGATGGCGCAGTCGCGGCACTTCACGTCCAGGCGGGGGAACTGCTCCGGGGACAGGAACAGCGCGGAGCGCTCCGCGTAGCGGCCCCAGTGCGCGCCCGTGGGCTCGATGGTGGCGTGGCAGTAGTTGCAGCCGCAGCGCTTGGCCAGGTTGTTCTCGCGGTTGCAGGCGTCGTCCGGGGGCGGCAGGTTCGCGTCCGCGGCCGGGGCGAAGTGCTTGCAGAGGAACGCCTCGTAGAACTCGTTCACGCGGGCGCGCTGCGTGGGGAAGCGGTAGAGGAACGCGGGCGTGGTGAGCACGCCGGAGTGGGTGCTGTCGCGGACGTACTCGCTCCACTGGGTGGCGTTCGCGTACGTCACGGCGGGCAGCGTGGCCGCGTCCGCGGGGGACTTGATGCTGAAGACGCCCGCGCCCTGGCGCTGCTTGTAGAACTCCGACAGCGGGCCGTTCACGAAGGAGCGGCGGGTGGTGAGGATGTTGAAGTAGGGCTCGTCGTTCCGCACCACGGCGTCCGTGATGTAGAGCGGCTCCTCGTTGAAGGCGGCGACGCGCGCGGTGTGCACGTCGGAGATCTCGCAGCGGCGCATCTTGTCGCCGCAGCCACAGCTGCGGTCGCTGTTGAAGCGCCCCGTCTCACAGGACTCGCCCGTGTACGGGTTCATCGCGCGGTCCTGCGCCTCCACGGCGCACACCTTCACGGTCTCCGTGGTGGTGGACCAGTAGGGCTGCACCGGGGTGGTGACGTAGCCCTCGCGCTGCACGCAGCCGCGCTGCATGGCCCAGACGCCGTCCCGGGTGGGCCTGCCGTTGACGTCCGTCTTGATGTCGAACCCGCAGCGGTCCAGCCGCTTCAAGTTCGCGCCCTGATCCGGATTCACCCAGGCGGTGATGACGCCCGTGGCCGGCGAAGCCACCAGCACGTTGGTGGTGTTCTTGTTCGGGTCTGGCAGGCAGAGGTAGCCCACGGACCTGCCCGCGGAGGCCAGATAGCGGTTGTCGCAGAAGTTCACGTACTTGCCGTACGTCGCGTCGGCCTTCAGCGCGTTGCAGTCCGCGAACTTCAGCTCCGGCGCCGTGGAGGCCACGTCCAGCTGGCGGCACTGGTAGAAGTTCGTGTCGTAGTCGTAGCTGACCGGCAGCGGGATGCCCTGCGCGTCGCGGCAGGCAGGGGCCGTGGAGTTGTCCTGGTGCGGGTCCTGCGGGTTCGCCTTGCAGCTGTCCTGCGCAATCTCCCCATCACACCGCTGGCTCTGGCCACCGCGCAGGGTGTTGGAGTTGTTGCCCGCGAAGCTCAGCGGCGTGCCGGACACGCGGTAGTCGCCGTTGCCCTGCACGCTCGAGCTGATGTTCGAGCGCAGCAGCGCGCGGTGGTAGTTGCGCATCCGCGCGTAGAAGGACTCGTCCTTCATCATCGCGCGGACGTCTTCCGCCGTGACGGAGCCCTTCGCCTGGAACGCCTTGTACTCCTCCATGGTCGGAGGACGTCCCAGCAAATCGAGAGAAAGCTGCCGTAAGTGCCGCTCCAAGGGAACTTTCGCCACAGGCGCGCACACCGCTTCTTCAGCGGCTGCGGGCAGGGCGAGCAGGAGGGCGGCGCTCGCCAGGGGGGCAAGGCAACGCACGCTGAACACGGGGAACCTCCGAGAGGGGGGGTCGGGGGTGACGCAGTGAACAGAAGTATGAAGGAATTTCCGGTTTAAGATCCAGTTGGGCTAACCGATTCCATTCAACCGACATGTAGGCATCGGCGGGACTCCGCTGGGAGAGCCTGTTGCAAGCCGGACCTGACGCGAGCCACAAGGGGGACATGTCCAACGCCGCCTCCGGGCTCACCCCGTCGTCCTCGTCCGCCAACGACCGGTCCTTCTTCATCGCGATTGGAGTGGTGTCCGCCGGCGCGCTGGCGCTGCTGGCGTGGCTGCTGCTCATCCGGCGCGGAGGCGCGGGGACGGGCGTGGACCTGCGCTTCATGCCGGCGGTGAACGCGGGGCTCAACGCGACGGCGGCGGCGCTGCTCCTGGGCGGCTGGGTGGCCATCAAGCGCGGCGCGCGCAAGGCGCACCAGAACCTGATGGTGAGCGCGTTCAGCGCGTCCGCGCTGTTCCTGGTGGGCTACCTCGCCTACCACTTCGTGCACGGGGACACGCGCTACGTGGGCGACTTCCGCGGGCTGTACCTGACGCTGCTGGCCAGCCACGTGCTGCTGTCCATGCCGGTGCTGCCCATGGCGCTGGTGGCCTTCTACTTCTCCTGGCGGCAGCAGTTCGCCCGGCACCGCAAGGTGACGCGGTGGCTGGCGCCCATCTGGCTCTACGTGTCGGTGACGGGCGTGGTGGTGTTCTTCATGCTGCGCGGCGGCGTGCCCGCGGTGTCCTGAAGCGCCGCGCTACGGCGCGGTGTGCTCGGACGTGGACCGCGCGGGCCCCGCGGAGAGCACGATGCCCCGGGGCAGGCGCACGGTGAAGGTGGAGCCCTGCCCCTCCACGCTGCGCACGGCGAGCGTGCCGCCGTGCAGCTCCACCATGCGGCGCGCGCTGGCCAGGCCCACGCCGCTGCCGGACACCTCCTGGGACACGTTGCGCCCGCGGTGGAAGCGCTCGAAGACGAAGGGCAGGTCCTCCGCCGGGATGCCGATGCCCTGGTCCGTCACGGCGAGCAGCACGAACTGCTGCGTCTGCCCTTCTTCCACCGTCAGGTGCACGGTGACGGTGGAGCCCGCGGCGCTGTATTTCACCGCGTTGCCCATCAGGTTCTCCAGCACGCGCTCCAGGGCGTGCGCGTCCCAATCACCGGTGAAGTCGCGCCCCTCCGGCACCTCCAGGACGAAGTGGCGTGACGCGTTGGCCTCCAGCTCGCGCACCTTGCCGCGCACCAGGGCCAGGAGGTCCATGGGCTCGCGCTTGAGGGGGCGCTCCTGGCCGCGCGTCACCTCCAGGAAGTGGTCGATGAGCTCCCCCATGCGGTGCGCCGCGCGCACGATGTGGCCCAGGCGCGTCTCCAGCGCGGGCGTCATCGCGGCGGCGGGGATCTGCCGGCGCAGCACCTGGGCGTTGAGCGTCATGATCTGCAGCGGGCCCTTCAGGTCGTGCGTGGCCAGCGAGAAGAGCTCGTCGCGCACGGCCAGGGCCTCGCGGGCGGCGGCCTCGGCGCGCTCGGCGCGCAGGCGGCGCTCCTCCAGCTCGCGCGTCATCCGCACCGTGTCCACCGCGGTCTTGAGGCTGCGGCGCAGGCGCTCCGGGCTGAAGGCCTCCTTCACCAGGTAGTCGTTGGCGCCGGCCTTCATGGCGTCCACCGCCACGCGCTCGTTGCCGCTGCCGGTGAGCACCACCACGGCGGGCACGCGAGGCAGGCCCAGCGCCGCGACCTTCTGCAGCAGGGTGACGCCGTTCATGCCGGGCAGGTGGTAGTCGAGCAGCATCGCGTCCACCGGGTTGCCGGACAGGTACGCCAGCGCGTCCTCCGCGTTGGACATGGGCACGACCTCCCACTGCATGTCCGGGTCCTTCGCCAGCGCGCGGCTGACCGCGAGGCGGTCCGCCATGCCGTCGTCCACCAGCAGCACGCGCAGGCTCATGCCTCCGGCTCCTGGGGGTCGGGCAGGCGCGCGGCCTTGAACCAGAAGGCATGGAGCGCCTCCGCGGTCGCCTGCAGCTGGGGGCCAATCTCCGGCTTGAAGAGGTAGCTGTTGGCGCCATTCGCGTACGCGCCCTCCACGTCCCCCGCCTCCACGGAGGAGGAGAAGATGATGACGGGGATGGCGCGCAGGTCCGGGTCCGCCTTCAGCGTGGCCAGCACGTCACGCCCGCTGATGCCGGGCATGTGCATGTCCAGCAGGATGAGCGTCGGGCGCTCCGCGTCCGCGTGGGCTCCACGCCGGTAGAGGTAGTCCAGGGCGTTCTCGCCGTCGCGCACGCGCACCACGGGCACGGGCAGGGGCAGCCGCTTCGCGATGCGCATCAGCGCCTCCGCGTCCGGATCGCTGTCCTCCACCAGCAGCAACGGGTTCATGTCCGGGGCTCCTCGCCCAGCGTGAAATAGAAGGTGGAGCCCTGCCCCGGCGCGGAGCTCACCCAGAGCGCGCCGCCGTGCAGCGACACCAGCCGCCGCGCGATGGCCAGACCCGCCCCCGAGCCGCCACCATAGGCCTGCGCCGGGTGCAGGCGACGGAACAACTCGAAGATGGCCTCATGGAACTGGGGCGCGATGCCGATGCCAGGGTCTCTCACGTAGAAAATGTAGGGTGCTTCCACCTGACGCGCCGCCGCCGGACGTGCTTCCCCGGGCCCCATGAAGCCCACCTCCACCCAGCGGGGCTCGGCCGTCTGGTACTTGGCCGCGTTGCTGATGAGGTTGGCCCATACCTGGCGGATGTGGACGGCGTCACACGCCACCGTGGGCAGGCGGCAGGGCAGGCGGACCTCCACCCTCCCCTCTTCCAGCCGCGCGCTCAACGTCCTGAGCACGTCCTCCACCAGTGCCTGCTGGTCCGTCTCCTCCCAGGACAGCTCCAGGCGTCCCAGGCGGCTGTACTCGAAGAGGTCGTCGATGAGGCTGTACGTGCGCTTCGCCAGCCACGCCAGGGCGTCCAGTTGCTGGCGCCCGTCCGCGCCCAGCGTGGGGCCGAAGTCCTCCTGGAGGAAGGAGCTGTACTGGAGGATGCCGCGCAGGGGCTCCTTGAGGTCGTGCGCCACGGTGCCGCCGAACGCGTCCAGTTCCGCGTTGGAGCGGGCCAGCTCCCGCGACAGCCGGGCCAGGTCCTCCGCGTGCCGCAGCACCACGCCCACCAGCGCGCCCTTGAGCGCGAGCGCCGCCTCCAGGTCCTGCGCGGACCACGGGGTGGAGGCCCCCTTCATCTCCTCGCGCCACACGTCGAAGGACGCGCGGGGGCGCAGCCGCGCATGGCCCGGCTCCGGACGCACGGGCTTGTTGGGGTTGCCCGCCCACGCCACGGTGCGCGCCACCTCCGGGCGGAACCACAGCGCGAAGTGCGGCACGGAAGGGTCCAGGCGCACCGCCAGGAGGCCCGCGGCCACGTCCGCGCGTGAGGCCAGCGGCGGGTACACGTCCCCCAGCCGGTCCACGTGGAAGTGCTCGCCCGGAAGCTCCCGCTGCGAAAGCCACGCCACCAGGGCGCGCACCTCCTCCGCGGACGGCGTGGTCCCCAGAAGGAGCGGCGACGCCTCCGGGCCCGCGCTCGCGCCCAGCACCAGCGCCATGCCGTGGGCGTTCGTCAGCTCCATCAGGAGCGGGGCCTGCGCCTCCAGCGCCTTCGCGGGGCTGCGCTCGCCCAGGTTCGGCAGGACGAGCGCGTTGAGCAGCGACGCGCGGCGCGCCTGGCCCGCGGACTCCAGGCTCCGCTCCTCCGCGGACAGCTGGAGCGACAACAGCCGCGCCAGCACCTCGCACGCCTGCCTCCGCGCGGCGGACACCGTGCGGGGCGAAAGGTGGTGGCAGGCCATGAGCCCCCAGAGCTGTCCGTCCTTCAGCAGCGACACGCTGAAGGACGCGCCCACGCCCATGTTGCGCAGGTACTCCAGGTGGACTTCCGACACGCTGCGGAGCGCGGCGCCGGACAGGTCCAGCGGGCGCTGGGTGCCCGGCAGCACCGGCGGCACCAGGCCCACGGCCTTCGCGTCCACGTCCGCGATGAGGCGCACCGGGTTGCGCGTGTAGAGGGCGCGCGCCTGCGCGGGGATGTCGCTCGCCGGGTAGTGCAGGCCCATGAAGGAGTCCACGCCCTCGCGCACGCTCTCCGCCACGACCTCGCCGTGGAAGTCCGCGTGGAAGCGGTAGACCATCACCCGGTCGTAGCCGATGAGCTCCCGCACCGCGTCCGCGGCCTCCTGAAGCAGCGCGGCCGTCCCCTCCGCGCGCGCCAGCGGCGACACCAGCCGCTGCACCGCGCCCAGCGCGGTCTGCTCCGCGCCCACGTCCTCGTCCGCCAGCGGCTCCAGCTCCAGCACCCGCAGGCCGTCGCCGTCATGCAGGAGCGCGGAGCAGCGCTGTCCGGACACCTCCACGGTGACGGGTCCCGCCTCCACGCGCGCGAGCAGCCCGTGCGGCAGCACGCTCGAGAGGGGCTTGCCCAGGAGCGCGTCCGGCCCGGCGCCGAGCAGCGCCTGGGCGTTCGCGCTCACGACCGCGACGGCCTGCGTGTCCGGGTGGAACGCGACGAGCACCCCCCGGGGCTGGATGCCGCCCAGCAGGTGGATGGGCTCGCGGTCACAGACACTGACGTCGGCATCAGAGACGGACGGAGACATCGTGCTCTCGCATCAACCAGGCGGCGAAGGAGTCGAAGGTATCGCGGGCGCCCTGCACGACGGCCGCGTCGAAGGTCCCGGAGGCCGCCCGCTCGGACGCCCGGGTGAGGGCTTCACCGAACGCACGCCACATGGGGCCCACCTGGTCGCCGTAGGCCCGGAAGAAGGCGAAGTTCCCCACGCGCGCGTCCGGACCGAAGTGGCGCGTCAGGTGGCGCAGGATGAGCTGGCCCCCCAGCGTGGAGCCCTCCAGCACGTACGCGCAGCCCAGCGCCTCCGCCAGCCCCGGCAGCGCCGGCAGCGAGGAGGCGCGCGGCAGCCGCGCGAGCGAGGCAGTGTCGTGCCCCATGGCGCGGAGGTCCTCTTCCAACAGCGGCGTCTTCCAGCGCGCCCTCCAATCCAGCGCCGGCTCCAGCGCCGCCAGGGGCCCGGCGAGCCGCGCCTCCAGGGGCAGGTAGAGACCGTAGAAGTCCTCCAGCTGGCGCTGGTAGTCCACGGGCGTCAGGTGCGCGTCCATCAGACGCACCACGCCCTCCGTGCGCTCATGGTGGGGGCGCGTCTCCGTCTTCAGCCGCTGCATCAGTTCCAAGGTGACCGGAGGATTGGGATCAGCGCGGCGGGTGGAAAGAACCAATTGCGCTGAATGTTGGCCGTTCATCGCGGGTGACTGTTGTCCGTTCACTCATGCATGCGGCGGGGGGCGCACGGAGCGTGAGGCTTCACGGGGTGCCTGTTTCCCCGGCACCACTCCACGCGGTGACTCGACCCCCTGAGTCACCCTGTCTTTACGGGCTGCGACACGCCGCGTTAGCCTGGATGCTCAACAGCTTGGCTTCCCGCGTCATGCGGGAAAGGGGTTCCGACGATGCCGTTCACCCTCCCTCCGCGCTACGGGCTGTATGAGCCGGAGACCGAGCACGACGCCTGCGGCGTGGGATTCGTGGCCCACCTCCGGGGACAGCGTTCGCGGGGCATCGTGGAGGACGCGCTGGAGCTGCTCAACCGGCTGAGCCACCGCGCCGCGGCAGGGCGCGACCCGGAGACGGGCGACGGCGCCGGCATCCTGGTGCAGCTGCCGCACCGCTTCTTCAACCACGAAGCACCGCGGCTGGGCTTCGAGCTGCCGCCGCGCCGCCAGTACGGCGTGGCGCAGGTGTTCCTGCCGTCGGAGCCGGAGGCGCGCCGCGCGTGCGAGGCGCTGTTCGAGGACGTGGTGGAGGAGGAGGGGCAGCGGCTGCTCGGCTGGCGCGACGTGCCGGTGGCGCCGGAGGAGCTGGGGCCGCTCGCCCGGGAGGCCGCGCCGGTCATCCGGCAGCTCTTCATCGCGCGCAGGCGCGTGGTGCCCAGCGCCTTCGAGCGAAAGCTCTACCGCATCCGCAAGCTGGTGGAGAACCGCGTGCTGGCGCGCGGCGTGGATCCGCAGGGGCGCTTCCACGTGGCCAGCTGTTCGTCGGAGACGCTCATCTACAAGGGCCTGCTGCTGCCCCGGCAGCTGCCGCGCTTCTACGCGGACCTGCGGCACCCGGAGTTCGTCAGCGCGCTGGCGCTGGTGCACTCGCGCTTCTCCACCAACACCTTCCCCACGTGGGAGCTGGCGCAGCCGTTCCGCTTCATCGCGCACAACGGTGAAATCAATACCCTGCGGGGCAACCGCAACTGGATGACGGCGCGGCGCGGGCTGCTCCAGACGGCGAAGCTGGGCGGGAGCCTGGAGCCGCTGTGGCCCATCATCGTCCCGGGCAAGAGCGACTCCGCGCAGTTCGACAACATGGTGGAGCTGCTCTACCTGGGCGGCCGCACCCTGCCCCACGCGATGATGATGATGATCCCGGAGGCGTGGGAGGGTCACAAGGAGATGGGCGACGAGCGCCGCGCCTTCTACGAGTACTCCGCGTCCCTGCTGGAGCCGTGGGACGGCCCCGCCGCCATCGCGTTCACGGACGGGCAGCTGATTGGCGCGACGCTGGACCGCAACGGCCTGCGCCCCGCGCGCTACCTGGTGACGGAGGACGACCGCATCATCCTGGCGTCGGAGACGGGCGTCATCGACGTGCCCCCGTCGCAGGTGCGCCGCAAGGGCCGGCTGACGCCGGGCCGCATGCTGCTGGTGGACACCACGGAGGGGCGCATCCTGGAGGATGAAGAGGTGAAGCATGACATCACCTCGCGCTGGCCCTACCGCCGCTGGCTCCAGCGCAACGTCTTCACCTTCGAGGACCTGCCCGCGGTCCCCGCCCCCGCGCGCCTGAAGGGAGAGACGCTGTGGCGGCTTCAGCGCGCGTTCGGCTACACGGATGAAGACGTGCGCACCACGCTGGTGCCCATGGCGGAGACGGGCAAGGAGCCCACGGGCTCCATGGGCACGGACACGCCGCTCGCCGTGCTGAGCGACCAGGCCCCCACCCTCTTCAACTACTTCCACCAGTTGTTCGCGCAGGTGACCAACCCGCCCATCGACCCGCTGCGCGAGGCGCTGGTGATGACGCTGGCCACCGCGCTGGGCCCGGAGGGCAACACCTTCGAGGAGACGCCGGAGCAGTGCCACCGGCTGTCCCTGCCCGGCCCCATCCTCACCAACGGGCAGCTGGCGCGGCTGGCGAACCTGCGCGGAGACACGGGCCTCTTCGAGCCGCGTCCCCTGAGCCTGCTGTACCCGCACGCGGGCGGCGCGGCGACAGCGCTGGAGGTCGCGGTGGAGCGGCTGTGCACGGCGGCGGTGGACGCCGTGGACGCGGGCGCGAGCATCCTGGTGCTGAGCGACCGGGGCGTGGACTCGGCGCACGCGGCCATCCCGGCGCTGCTGGCCGTGTCCGCGGTGCACCAGCGCCTGGTGCGCGACGGCACGCGCATGTACACGGGCATCGTGCTGGAGACGGCGGAGGCGCGCGAGGTGCATCACTTCGCGTGCCTGTTCGCCTACGGCGTGTCCGCGGTGAACCCGTACCTGGCGCTGGACACGCTGCGCGCGCTGGCGGACGCCGGAGAGCTCAAGGCGGACGCGGACAAGGCGCAGGCGCAGTACCTCCACGGCCTGGAGGAGGGTTTGCTCAAGGTGATGTCCAAGATGGGCATCTCCACGCTCCAGTCCTACCGCGGCTCGCAGCTCTTCGAGGCGGTGGGCCTGCAGCGAAGCCTCATCGAGAAGCACTTCACCGGCACGTCGTCGCGCGTGGAGGGCGTGGGCCTTCCGGAGCTGGGCCGCGAGGTGGCGGAGCGGCACGCGCGCGGCTTCGGCGCAGGCGCGGACGGCGAGGAGGACCTGCTGCCCGTGGGCGGTCAGTTCCGCTGGCGCCGGCAGGGGGAGCGGCACAAGTGGAACCCGGCCACCGTGGCGAAGCTCCAGGAGGCGGTGCGGACGAACGACGCGGCCCGGTTCCAGGAGTACTCGAAGCTGGCGGACGACGAGACGCGCGAGCACAGCAACCTGCGCGGCCTGCTGGACGTGGTGACGGACGGCTGCACGCCGGTGCCGCTGGAGGAGGTGGAGCCCGCGCTGGAGCTGGCGCGGCGGTTCGTCACCGGCGCCATGTCCTTCGGCTCCATCAGCGCGGAGGCGCACGAGACGCTGGCCATCGCGATGAACCGGCTGGGCGGCCGGTCCAACAGCGGCGAGGGCGGAGAGGAGTCCCGCCGCTACACCCAGGACCCCAACGGCGACTCGCGCCGCAGCGCCATCAAGCAGGTGGCCAGCGCGCGCTTCGGCGTCACCGCGGAGTACCTGGTCAACGCGGACGAGCTCCAAATCAAGATGGCCCAGGGCGCCAAGCCCGGCGAGGGCGGCCAGCTGCCGGGCCACAAGGTGGACGAGCGGATTGCCCGCGTGCGCTGGAGCACGCCGGGCGTGACGCTGATTTCGCCGCCGCCGCACCACGACATCTACTCCATCGAGGACCTGGCGCAGCTCATCTACGACCTCCAGTCCGTGAACGCGAAGGCGCGCGTGAGCGTGAAGCTGGTGAGCGAGGTGGGCGTGGGCACCATCGCCGCGGGCGTGGCCAAGGCGGGCGCGGGCTGCGTGGTGGTGGCGGGCTACGAGGGCGGCACGGGCGCCTCTCCCCTCTCCAGCCTCCAGCACGCGGGCCTGCCGTGGGAGCTGGGGCTGGCGGAGACGCAGCAGGTGCTGGTGCACAACGGCCTGCGCTCGCGCATCCGCGTGCAGGTGGACGGCGGCCTGCGCACCGCGCGCGACGTGCTGGTGGCGGCGCTCCTGGGCGCGGAGGAGTTCGGCCTGGCCACCGCGAGCCTCGTGTCCGTGGGCTGCATCATGCTGCGCAAGTGCCACCTCAACACCTGCTCGGCGGGCATCGCCACGCAGGACCCCAGCTTGCGCGAGCGCTATCAGGGCACGCCGGAGAACGTGGTCAGCTTCTTCCTGCTGCTGGCGGAGGACCTGCGCCGGCACATGGCGAAGCTGGGCGCGCGCACGCTGGATGAGCTGGTGGGCCGGGTGGACCTGTTGCGCCAGCGCGCGGCGGTGGACCACTGGAAGGCGCG
Source organism: Corallococcus sp. CA049B (assembly GCF_003611685.1). Classification (NCBI taxonomy): domain Bacteria; kingdom Pseudomonadati; phylum Myxococcota; class Myxococcia; order Myxococcales; family Myxococcaceae; genus Corallococcus; species Corallococcus sp. CA049B. The sequence goes on from NZ_RAWC01000012.1 coordinate 60,238, forward strand.
CAAGGTGGACCTGTCCGCGCTGCTCACCGCGCCGTCCGCGCCGGCCACCGAGCCGCGCCACTGCCAGACGCCGCACCGCAAGGACGTGGCGGACCACCTGGACCACGAGCTGCTCACGAAGGCGCAGTCCGTGCTCGCGGGCGGGCCGCCGCTGATGCTGTCGCTGCCGGTGGCGAACACGCACCGCGCGGTGGGCGCCATGCTGTCCGGCGAGATTGCCCGCCGCCACGGCGCGCAGGGGCTGCCGGACGGGAAGCTGCGGGTGAAGCTGAAGGGCTCCGCGGGCCAGAGCTTCGGCGCGTTCCTCGCGTCCGGGGTGACGCTGGAGCTGGAGGGCGACACCAACGACTACCTGGGCAAGGGGCTGTCCGGTGGACGCATCATCGTCTACCCGCCGGAGGGCAGCCGCTTCACGCCCGAGGAGAACGTGCTCGTCGGCAACACGGTGCTCTACGGCGCCACGGCCGGCGAGGTGTACCTGCGGGGCCTGGCCGGCGAGCGCTTCGCGGTGCGCAACAGCGGCGCGCAGGCGGTGGTGGAGGGCGTGGGCGACCACGGCTGCGAGTACATGACGGGCGGCGTGGTGGTGGTGCTGGGCCAGACGGGCCGCAACTTCGCGGCCGGCATGAGCGGCGGCACCGCGTACGTGCTGGACCGCGAGCGCAACTTCCGCGAGCGCTGCAACCTGGAGATGGTGGAGCTGGAGTCGCTGGTGGACGAGTCCGAAATCTGGCTCGTGCACGGGATGATCGAGCGCCACCTGCACCACACCGGCAGCGCGCTCGCGCGGCGGGTCTTGGACAACTGGGAGCTGATGGTGCCGCAGTTCATGAAGGTGATGCCGTCCGACTACAAGCGCGTGCTCCAGGCGCGCAGGGCGGCGCGCAGGCCGCCACCCACGACGAGCGTCCAGCAGCTCCACGTCGTTGGCGGGGGGACCTGAGCCATGGGCAAGCCCACGGGTTTCATGGAGTGGCAGCGCGTCCACGCCCCCAAGCGGGACAAGGTGGAGCGGCTGGAGGACTGGCGCGAATTGCACCTGCCGCTGGCGGCGGACGAGGCGAAGCGGCAGGCGGGGCGCTGCATGGACTGCGGCATCCCCTTCTGCCACCAGGGCTGTCCCCTGGGGAACCTCATCCCGGACTTCAACGACGCGGTGTACCGGGGCCAGTGGAAGGAAGCGTACCAGGTGCTCAGCCGCACCAACACCTTCCCGGAGTTCACCGGACGGCTGTGCCCCGCGCCGTGCGAGGCCGCGTGCGTGCTGGCCATCGACCGGGACCCGGTCACCATCGAGCAGATGGAGAAGGAGATCTCCGAGCGCGCCTTCGCGGAGGGCTGGGTGAAGGCCCGGCCTCCGGCGCGGCGCACGGGCAAGCGCGTGGCCGTGGTGGGCTCCGGCCCCGCGGGCCTGGCGGCGGCGGCGCAGCTCAACTCGGCGGGGCACAGCGTGACGGTGTACGAGAAGGACAGCCGCGCCGGAGGCCTGCTGCGCTACGGCATCCCGGACTTCAAGCTGGAGAAGGCGGTGCTGGACCGCCGGCTCGCGCTGATGGAGGCGGAGGGCATCGTCTTCCGCACGGGTGAGGACGTGGCCGTCACGCCGGGCTGGCGCGCGCTGCGCGAGCAGTACGACGGCGTGGTGCTGGCCCTGGGCGCGCGCAAGGCCCGCGAGCTGGACGTGCCGGGGCGCGAGCTGTCCGGCGTGCTGCAGGCCATGGACTACCTGGAGCACCAGAACCGCGTGGTGACGGCGGGAGCGCCGCCGGACGCGCGCCTGGAGGCGAAAGGAAAGCGGGTCATCATCCTGGGCGGCGGCGACACGGGCTCGGACTGCCTGGGCACGGCGCTGCGCCAGGGGGCGGCGAGCGTGATGCAGGTGGAGCTCTTCCCCGCGCCGCCGCAGGTGCGCGCGAAGGAGAACCCGTGGCCGCGCTGGCCGCTGGTGTTCCGCACGTCGACCAGCCAGGAGGAGGGCGGCGAGCGCGCCTTCGCGATGATGACGAAGCGGCTGGAGGGCCATGACGGACAGCTCAAGCGCCTGCACGCGGTGCGCGTGGAGGTGCAGCGCGAGCCGGGCGGCGCCGTGAAGCTGGCGGAGGTGCCGGGCTCCGAGCAGGTGTTCGAGGTGGACCTGCTGGTGCTGGCCATGGGCTTCACCGGCCCGAACACGGACCGGCTGGCGGAGGAGCTGGGCGTGGCGCTGTCGCCGCGCGGCACGGTGCGGGTGGACGCGAAGTTCGCCACCACGGCGGCGGGCGTGTACTGCGCGGGGGACGCCAGCCGGGGCGCGAGCCTCATCGTCTGGGCGCTCGCGGACGGCCGTGAGGCGGCGCGCGCGCTGGACTCCTGGCTGTCCGGCACCGCCTCCGTGCTGCCCACGCGCGGCCAGGACTGCGCGTTCTGACAAAGACACGAACGGCCCGGGGACGCCCCCTCTTGAAGGGAGGAGGCGCCCCGGCCGGCTTCAGTGGACGCGGGCGGCGGGCGGCTGGAGGAAGTCGAGCGGCACCTCCCGCGGCGGCGTCCTGAAGTCCTGGCGCAGCTCCAGCAGTTGCTTCACCACGCCGACGTCGCGGATGGGGCCCACCGTGAGCGCCGGCTCGGGCGAGCCGGGCGGCACGTCCAGGGGCACGCTTCCGGCGAGCGCCTCCATCCGCGCCAGGGAGCCCGCGTCCAGGCCCCGGACCCATCCGCACGTGGTGCAGTTGGCCAGCTCCTGGAGCCGCTGGTGGCGGCGCAGCAGGTCCGCGAACGGCCACGACGCCACGGCGGCCCCGAACTGGGCGTCCGGCACGACGAACATGGAGCCCGGGCCCCCGCCCGTCAGGAACCTGGACAGCCGCGCCGGGATGCCCGACGTGGGGCTGACGTGCGTGAAGGCCACGTTGTCCACGCCAGCGAAGTCGTTCGTGCCCGTGTCCTTGAAGTGACAGCCATTGCACGTGTTGACGGAGAACTCCTTCCGCGCGCAGACCTCCGTGGCACTCGTGGGCACCACGCCGAAGCCCTCCCAGTGGGTGGGCGACGCCACCAGCGAGTTGGCCCCCAGGAACGGCCTGCCATTGAGGGTGCGCGGCACCGTGAAGTGCGCGGTGCACCGGTTGGGGACGGCCACCGGCTGCTCGACGCCGTTCTTGACCTGCGTGCGCACGAAGGCGTCGATGTCCGGATCCGTCTGGGAGTCATGGGTCGCGTCATCCGGGGTCAGCGCCATCGTGTGGACACGCAATAATCCGTTGGAGGGTTTGTCCTTGCCGGTGACGGGGTGCTCGTCCACCAGCCGGAACTCCCGCAGCTCCCACGGAAACGCCAGGGCGGCCTCGTTGGTGCGGATCTGATTGAGCGCGTTCCCGTTGCCCTTCCCCGGCCCCTTTCCCCGCAGGACGACGCTCTGGGTCATCTGCGTGAGCTGCGCCTTGTAGGCCGCGTTGAAGGAGGAGTACGTCCCCAGCCACGCCCACTGCCGTGCCCAGGCGACGACCGGCGCGCATCCGTCGCCGGGCACGCCGTATTCGAAGATGACGGTGAAGGGCTTGAGGTTGCACGTCGCCTCCGTTCCTCCTCCCCAGGGCGAGGGGCGCGTCAGCCCGAAGATGAAGCGCAGCTCGCCTGGGTCGGTCTGCCGGTCGGCGTAGTCCCAGCTGCTGGCCAGGTCGATGCGGTTGACGATGGACAGCAGCCGGAAGGGCGCGATGTCCAGGTCCAGCGGTTTGCTCAGCACCACCTCCCAGCGGTTCGTGGCGGTGTTGAGCTGGAGGGACGAGGTCGCGCCGCTGGCGGCGGCCCAGGGGGCAATCACTTCGTCATACATCTTGCGGCGCGCGGGCACCGTGTCACCGTTGGCCTGGAAGTCATTGAGCCAGAGCGACAGCCAGTTCAGCACGAAGGCCTCCGGCCGCGCGCCGGACCCCTGGGCCATCTCCCGCATGAGGTGCGCGAAGGTCCACACGCCGCCCTTCGTCCCCGCGCCGGTGCACGGGTCCCACGTGCGCGCCGGGTCCAGCACCACGGCCGGGTCGCGGATCATCAGCGTCCGCTCCCACTGGGGCTGGGTGGAGGCCGGCAGCAGGGGGCAGATCGTGACCGGCACCTGCTCGCCCCACCCGAAGGCCGCCGCGTCCACGGGGAGCCCCTCGTAGCGGGCGACCGGGTGGCGGCCGTTGAACAGGATGGCTTCCCGGGTGGTCTCCCCAAGCTCGCCCGAGGCCAGGCGGCGCTCGTTCTCCTGGCGCCGCTCCAGCTCTGAGTCCGGGAGCTGCGCGAAGAGCGTGAAGAAGTCCGGACCGGGGCTCGAGGGAATCGCGCCCAGCCGCGCCAGGGTGTCGGAGTGGAACAGGGCCGTGGGCCGCGCCGGGTCACCCACCACGCGAACGAGGCTGTCCGCCAGCTCGCGGTTGGCCGGGGGCGGCAGCTTCACGTGCACCGCCGTCGTCTCCCCCAGGGGCGTGGGCCGCGCCAGCTTCTGCGCGAAGGTTCCGGCGACGGACAAGCCCGGCACGAGGGGCAGCTCCCCCAGGCTCGTGCTGCTCGTCCGCGACTCCTCCACGGCGTCCTGCCTCGAAGGCTCCGGAGCCGGCTCCTGCGCCGGCTCCTTCGCGCAGCCGCTGACCACCAGCAAGGCCCCCACCACGGCGATTCTCAACTCCTCGCACTTCCACAACATACATTCCTCCCGGCAAAGCCAGCCTTCGTCTTGAATGGCTGGCATTGACTCAACGCCGCGAGGATGAAGTGCGCGCGCGGAGACCCGACCCATGAGGTTCGAAGTCAGGCCCCGGACAAGGCGCTGCCCGCGCGAGTGATCAGCAGGGGCTCCGCCCATTTCCTTCCCGACAGGCTCACGGCCTCGCGGGGTCCACACGCTTGGAGCCCCAACGCATCGCCGGGCCCGTCAGTGGACGCGGGCCGCGGGCGGCTCGAGGAAGTCGAGCGGCAGCTCCCGCGGCCGGATCCGGAGGCCTGGGCGCAGCTCCAGGAGCTGCTGCACCACGCCGACGTCGCGGATGGGGCCCACCGTGAACGTCGGCCCGGGTGCACCGGGGGGCAGGTCCAGGGGCACGCTCCCGGCGAGCGCCTCCATCCGCTTCAGGTAGCCCGCGTCCAGGTCGATGAACCATCCGCAGGTGGAGCAGTGGGCCAGCTCCTGGAGCCGCTGGTGGCGGCGCAGCAGGTCCGCGAACGGCCACGACGTCACCGGCGCTCCGAACTGGGCATCCGGCACGACGTACATGAAGCCGCTGCCCCCACCCGTCATGAACTTGGATTCCCGGGCCGGGATGCCCGACGTGGGACTGACGTGCGTGAAGGCGAGGTTGTCCACGCCCGTGAAGTCGTTGGTGCCCGTGTCCTTGAAGTGACAGCCATTGCAGGTGTTGCTGGAGAACTCCTTGCGCGCGCAGACCTCCGTGGCGTTGGTGGAGACCGCGGAGACGGCGTCCCAGTGGGTGGGCGGCGCCACCTGCGCGTTGGCCCCCAGGAACGGCCTGCCGTTGACGGCGTGAGGCACCGTGAAGCGGGCGGTGCAGTGGGCGGGGACCGTCACCGGCTGCTCGACGCCGTTCTTGACGTGCGTGCGCACGAAGAAGTCCACGTCGGGGTCCGTGCGGAAGTCGTGGGTCGCGTCATCCGGGGTCAGCGCCATCGTGTGGACGCGCAGGAAGCCGTTGGAGGGTTTGTCCTTGCCGGCGCCGGGGTTCTCGTCCGCCAGGTGGAACTCCCGCAGCTCCCATGGAAACCCCAGGGCCACCTCGTTGGTGCGCAGTTGATTGAGGGCGCTCTGGTTGCCCTTCCCCGGCGCCCGCCCATGCCGGACGACGCTCTCCGTCATCTGCTGCAGCCGCGACCGGTAGGCCGCGTTGAAGGCCGGGTACATCCCCAACCCCACCCACTGCCGCGCCCAGCCGGTGATGGCCCTGCACCCCGCGCCCGGCACGCCGTATTCGAAGATGACGGTGAAGGGCTTGAGGTTGCACGTCGCCTCCGTTCCTCCGCCCCAGGGTGAGGGGCGCGTCAGCCCGAAGATGAAGCGCAGCTCCCCCGGGTTGGATGACCGGCCTCCGTATTCCGAGCTGCCCCCCAGGTCGATGCGGTTGATGATGGCCAGCAGCCGGAAGGGCGCGATGTCCAGGTCCAGCGGCTGGCGCAGCACCACCTCCCAGCGGTTCGTGGAGGCGTTGAACTCGAGCGACGAGGTCGCGCCGCTGGCGGCGGCCCAGGGGGCAATCACTTCGTCATACATCTTGCGGCGCGCGGGCACCGTGTCGCCGTTGGCCTGGAAGTCATTGAGCCAGAGCGACAGCCACTCCAGCACGAAGTCCTCCGGGCTCGCGCCGGACCCCTGGGCCATCTCCCGCATGAGGTGCGCGAAGGTCCACACGCCGCCCTTCGTCCCCGCGCCGGTGCATGGGTCCCACGTGCGCGCCGGGTCCAGCACCACGGCCGGGTCGCGGATCAGCTGCGTCCGCTCCCACCAGGCCTCGGTGGAGGCTGGAATCCGGGGGCAGCTCGTCTGGGGCACGAGCGCGCCCTGCGCGAAGGCGTTGGCGTCCATGGGGAGCCCCTCGTAACGGGCAGCCGGGTGGCGGCCGTTGAACAGGACGGTCTCCCGGGTGGGCATCCCGAACTCGCCCGAGGCCAGCCGCCGCTCGCGCTCCGCTCGGCGCTCCACCTCCGAGTCCGGGAGCCGCGCGAAGAGGGTGAAGAAGTCGGGGCCGGGGCTTGAGGGAATCACCCCCAGCCGGACCAGGGTGTCGGAGTGGAAGAGGACGGTGGGCGCGGACGGCTCACCGACCACGCGCACGAGGCTGCCCGCGAGCCCTCGATTGGCGGGGGGCGGCAGCTTCACGTGCACCGCGGTCGTCTCTCCCAGGGACGTGGGCTTGCCCAGCTTCTGGGCGAAGACCTTCGCGACGGAGGTGCCCTCCACGACGGGCAGCTCCCCCAGGCTCCTGGTGCCTCCCGGACCGGCCTGCACGCCCGCCGGAGCTTCCCGCACCGGCGGAGGCTGCGCGGGTGCGGGCTCCTTCGAGCAGCCCCACACCGCGAGCATGATTCCCAGGACAGCGATTCTCGATTCCTTGCACTTCCGCGACATGCGCTCCCCCACGGCGAAGCCAGCCCGTCATCCGATGGCTGGTCTTGTCTCAACGCCGCGGGCGCCCGTGCATGAACAGACGTTCAACGCATGGCAGGTCGCAGTCAGGCCCCGGACAGGGCGCTGCCCGCGCGAATGATCCGCGAGGACGCGCCCATTTCCTTCCTGACAGGTTCCCGGCCTCGCGGGGTCCACGCGCTTGGAGGCTCAAAGCATCACGGGGCCCACCCGCGTGAAGCGAGGGGCCCCGTGTGCAGCTGCCTGGGTGGAGAGGAGCGCTACGCGGGCACGGGCTCCGACGGAGCGGCGTGCTCCGGTGCGGCGGGCGCGCTCGGGGCGGGCGGCGTGGGGACGGCGAGCGCGGCGGTGGGGACCTCGCCCACGGTCTCTCCGTGCTGGCTCAGGTCCAGGCCCTCCTCCTCCTGCTCGCGGGTGACGCGCAGCGGGACGATGCGGTCGACGATCTTGTACAGGATGTACGAACCCACGAAGGAGAAGACGGAGACGACGACCAGCGCCAGGAGGTGCATGAGGAAGGTGCGCGTGGTGCCGTAGAGCAGGCCCACGTCCTTGGCGAGCACGCCGGTGAGCACCATGCCCACGATGCCGCCCAGGCCGTGGCAGGGGAACACGTCGAGCGTGTCATCCAGCGCGGTGCGGCTCTTGAAGTGGACGGCGGCGTTGCTGACGAAGCTGGCGACCAGGCCCACCACGATGCTCTGCCCCACGGTGATGAAGCCCGCCGCGGGAGTGACGGCGACCAGGCCCACGACCGCGCCCACGCAGGCGCCCATGGCGCTGGGCTTGCGTCCGCGCAGCCAGTCGAAGGCGATCCACCCGAGCATCGCGGCGGCGGAGGCGGTGTTGGTGGTGGCGAAGGCGAGCGTGGCCAGGGACGACGCGGATAGGGCGGAGCCCGCGTTGAAGCCGAACCAGCCGAACCACAGCATGCCCGTGCCGAGCATCACGAAGGGAACATTGGCGGGAGCGTGCGTGGCGTGCGTCAGGTGCACCTGGCGGCGGCCCAGGACGATGGCGCCCGCGAGCGCGGCCAGCCCCGCGGACATGTGCACCACGGTGCCACCGGCGAAGTCGAGCACGCCCCACTGGCGCAGGAAGCCCTCCGGGTGCCACGTCCAGTGGGCGAGCGGCGCGTAGATGAAGACGCTGAAGAGCACCATGAAGAGCAGGTACGCCTTGAAGCGCACGCGCTCCGCGAACGCGCCGGTGATGAGCGCCGGGGTGATGATGGCGAACTTGAGCTGGAAGAGCGCGAAGAGGAGCAGCGGCACGGTGGGCGCCAGGTCCGGGTGCGTCTCACCGCCCACGCCGCTGAACATGAAGAAGGTGCGCGGGTCACCGATGAGGCCGTGGAAGCTGTCACCGAAGCACAGGCTGAAGCCCACCACGACCCACAGCACGCTGATGACGGCCATGGCGATGAAGCTCTGCATCAGGGTGGAGACCACGTTCTTCAGCCGCACCATGCCGCCGTAGAAGAACGACAGGCCGGGCGTCATCAGCAGCACCAGCGCCGTGGCGGTGAGCAGCCAGGCGGTGTCCGCCGGGTTGATGGGACCGCCCTGCTTCACCTGCGCCGCCGGGGCCACCAGCAGTCCCGCCACCCCCACCGCCACCAACAGGACCAGCGCCACCCACTTCTGCATCGCCGCACCTCTCCAGAGAGCTGACGCAATGCAGCTTAGGCTTCGGATGGGCTAATTTCAATCCGGCGGGGCCTAGATTTCATGAAATTAATTCTAAAATCTGCGCCTCGAAGCACAGCGGACAACGTTTCAGAAGCAACCACCAAGCCAGGGGCCTGGTCGCTACCTCCTGTCCAGGATGCGTCCCTGTCCGTCGATCGCGTAGACGGCGCCACCCTGGGCGAGGCTGTCCTCCGCGGGTCAATCCTCCTCCGACTCCATCGCGTTCAGTTCTTCTGGCAGCGGGGCGTTCATCAAGGTGAGCCGCCCAGGAAGTTGGACCACGAGGAAGCCGGCACCGCCGATCCGGATGTGCATGCCATGGACGGCTGTACCTTCATTGAGCCATGCATCGGCTTCAGTCCGCGTTCCGAAATCCCGTTCGACCTTGATCTTGAAATCCGGGCTGAGGATCTCACGGTAGTAGCGCTTGAAGTCGTCCAGCTTGTTCATGTGCCGGACGTAGACGAGGCAGATCGCCGCGACCTGGAGGGCATTCCATTCTCGTGAACCCTTCTCGTGACGCTGGGTTTCGTCCCCCAGGACGGAGAGCACATCCTCCACATCGATTTCCGGCGCCTTGCTCACGGATATGTCCTTTCAGATGGGACTCAACACCAACAGCCCCGCGGGAACCACGACGAGCGAGAAAGCCACCCCCGCGACGATGACCACGGTTCCCAATGCCACCTCGGACTTGTGTTCCCGGAGCCAGTCCAACGCGGCAGCCATGTCAGGGAATCGCAGCTCCCGTTTCGCGTCCTGTTGCTCCAGTGCCTCCTGTTCCTTGATGCAGTCCATGAACGCTTCAAGGCATTGGCTCGTGCAGAGCCGGTGGTGGCTCTCTGAGTGCTTCTCCATGTCTTTCACTGTCGGCTTTCGTCTCCAGCACTTCTGGAAGCACTGCTTCTGCATCTCGCCGCAGTAGGCGTCCGCCCCAGAGCCGCCCTTACCGGACCCCTCGTCCGTCCAGACTCCTCGCGCATCCTCGGAGACGACATAGGTCTTCCGCTCGGGACGTTGGGTGTGTCCACAAGCGGCGGCCATCATCACCGTGAGGACGAAGATGAGAACCGGGGCTCCATGCCGGACGCTGGGGCTCATGGGCGTCACTCCACGACCGAACGCCAACCCCATTCAAGCCGCGACGGGCCTCTGCCGTCCTGCGCAGGTCAGTTCACCTGCACGAGCGAACCATCGACCTCGGCGTTCTAGCCCTATCTCTGGCCCAGGATGCGCCCCTGTCCGTCGATCGCGTAGACGGCGCCCCCATCCAGGATGGGTTCGTTCAGGCCACAGCGTGATGGCTGCGGGGAGAACCACACGAAGAACAGGTCGGCTCCCGATTGGAGGACATGGGTGTCGTAGGTGCTTCGCCTGGAGAGACACTGCGCCATGCGCTTGTCGGGGTCCTCGGTCTGGAGCTCCGAGCCCGGAGGCAGGAACTCGTTCATCGCGACTTCGAGGGCGGCCATCACGGGGCCCTCCAGGTGAACGCCTTCCTTGAACGAGTTCGGGAACACCACGGCTGCGGCCTCTCCGGGTGGCGCCCACGAAGCCTTCTTCACCTTGTGATACCCGACCAGCGAACACCCGGACAGTGGCAGGCAGAGCAGGGCAATCCACATGGGCGTCTTCATCGCGAATCCTCCCTGCGAACGACTACGGCAACCATGACTGCCCCTCGAACAGATCGAAACTGAAGTCCCCCGCTGTCGTGGATTCTTAGCAAACCGCGCGCACCTGCCTCCAGTGCATCGGGACGGGTATCTCCCGTGGAAAGCCGGCCTATCCAGTCGGGTCAGTCCTCGGAGTCGTCAGTGCCGAGTTCTTCAGGCAACGGGTTGTTCAGCAGGGTGAGCCGCCCGGGGAGCCGGACCACGAGGAAGCCTTTGCCGTCGATGCGGATCTGCATGCCATCCTCCGCATCACCGCTTTTGATCCAAGACTCTGCTTCGTCCCGGGTCGCGAAGTCCCGTTCGATCTTGATCTTGAAGTTGGGGTCGAGGCGCTCCTGAAAGTACTGCGCGAAATCCTTCAGCTTGCCGAGATGCTGAACGTAGATCAGGCAGAACGCGGCCGTTTCCAACGCGTTCCACTCACGAGTTCCTCGCGCATGCTTCTGGCTTTCGGCTCCGAGGACCTCGAGCACATCGTCAACGTTGACGTCCGGTATCTTGCTCACGGTCCTACCCTTTCGATCAGATGGGGCTCAGCACCAAGAAGCCCGCGGGCGCCACCGCAAGCGTGAAGGCCACGCCCGCGACGACGACAATGGTTCCCAGTGCCACCTCTGCTTTGTGCTCCCTGAGCCAATCCAACGCCGCAGCCATGGTGGAGAATCGCAGCTCCGGCCTGGCAGCCTGACGCTCCAGAGACTCCTGCTCCTCGACGCACTTCATGAACTCCTCACGGCACGTCTTCGTGCAGTACTCATGGTGCATCGCTGAATGCTTCGGAATGCTGGTAGCAGGAGGTTTCCGCCTCCAGCACCTCTGGAAACACTGTTTCTGCACCTCACCGCAGTAAGCCTCCGCTCCAGAGCCGCCAGTACCGGGCCCTTCCGCCGTCCCGACGCCTCGCGCATCCTCGGAGACGACATAGGTCCTCCGCTCGGGACGTTGGGCGTGTCCACAAGCGGTGGCCAGCATCACCATGAGGACGAAGATGAGAACCGGGGCTCCATGCCGGGCGCTGGGGCTCATGGGCGTCACTCCACGCCCGAACGCCAACCCCATTCAAGCCGCGACGGGCCTCTGTCCTGCGCAGGTCAGTTCACCTGCGCGAGCGAACCATCGACTTCCGCGTCCTCGTTCTCCGGCGCGTCCTCCACCGCGTCCACGCCCTGCGGAATGCCATCCACGTAGGTGACGACGTTGTTCGGCAGCGCGGCCACGCGCGGGCCCGGCGTCACCACGCCCGTGAGGTTCAGCGGATCCACTCCGGACAGCTGGATGCGCACGCCGGACGGAGGCGCGCGCCGCACCGCTCGCGCCATGTCCACCGCTTCTGGCAGCGCGAACTGCTCGCCCACGAAGCCCGACACGAAGCGCCCGCCTCGGAGCTCGCCGCGCGCTTCCATGCGCCGGTAGACGAACAGCAGCTCGCGCCACGTCGGCGACAGCGACTCGCGCATCACCAGGTCGCGCCAGACGATGCCGTAGCGCTGGAGGAACAGCTTCGCCAGCGACTCCGTCACCTCCTCCTGCGCCTTCGGCTCCGACGGCGCCAGGAGGCTCCAGCGGCCCGGGCCACCCCGGTTGAGCAGCTTCTGCCGCTTGCGGTGCGCCGGGCTCTGCAGGATGCGCAGGTTCTGCACCGCGTCCGCCGTCACGAGCCCCTTCGCCACCAGCTCCCACAGCGCGTCCTCCACCTCCGCCGGCAGCCGCCGCGCCCGCGTCACCAGGTCCTGGAAGAAGCACGCGCCCCGCCGCTCCAGCACGCCCACCACGTCCTTCGCCGCCGCGCTCAGGTCCGGCGGCGTCCACACGCCCCCGTCCGCCAGCACCGCGTGCGGACGAGCCGCCGCGAGCATCCACTCCAGGTCCTCGCGCACCGTGAACGTCAACGGCGCGTTGCGCGTCGGTGAAGACCGCTTCGCCACCACCGGCTCCGGCGCCTCCACTGGCGCGCCCCGGCGCGGGCCCGCGGGCTTCGGCGGATCCTTCAGCGTCACCCGCCCCCACGCCACCTCGCCCGCGTAGCACGCGCGCTCCATCAGGTCCGGCGTGTAGCCCCGCATGCGCGCGGGCAACAGGAAGCGCTCCCACGCGGAGGCCGGCGCTTCATATCCCTGCAGCAGTCTCACCGCCTTGAGCAGTCCCGTGGAGCCTCGCAGCGCGTCCACGTCCTCCAGGTGGTGCCACCGGAAGAGGAAGCGCATGAAGTCCTGGGGGCTCAGCGGCTCAATCTCACGGCGCAGCCGCCCCACCGTCAGCCGGTGGATGCGCTGGAGCAAACGCCGGTCGCACCACTCCAGCACCGGGCTTCCGTCCGCGTCCCGAGGCACCGGTACGTCGTCCTGTGCGCGGAACTGGCCTCGCAGCACGCTGCCCTGGCTCTCCAGGTGGTGCAGCGCCAGGTTGATGTCGTCCGGATCCAAGAGCGTCAGCCGCGCCAGCTCCGTCACTGTGGTGGGCCCCACCAGCTCCATCCGCCCGCGCACCACCTGGAGCACCGCCGCGTCGCGCTCCACCGGCCGGTCGTACTCCAGCACCGGCAACACCGGCTGCGTCCGAGCGTCCGGGAAGAGCGCGCGCACCGCGTTGCCCCGCTCCGCCGACACCAGGAACCGTCCGCCCTCCCGCTCCAGCCAAGCCACGCGCCCCTGCTTGAAGAGCCCTGTCTCCAGGCCTCGCGGCACCTCCGAGGCCCGCACCAGCACCAGCTGCAACAGCGCGTCGTGCAGCTCGTCCTCGTCGCGCATCGGCTGCGCGGCGTCCTCCACCACCTGCCGGATGGCGTTCGCGTCCAGCGCTCCGAACGCCGCCGCGTCCTCGGCTGGCATCGCGCGGCGCAGGGCCACGTTGCGCACGCGGCGCTCCTCGGCCGGCGCGTCGTCCAGGAAGGTGTAGGGCTGGCTGTTGATGAGCGCGTGTGCGAAGACGCTCGGCTCCGGGACGTCTCGCGCGACCAGCTGGATGCGCCCGTCCTTCATGCGCCGGAGCACCTCGCGCAGCCCGTCGATGTCCATCGCCTCGCGCAGACAGTCGTCCATTGTCTGCTTCACCAGCGGATGGTCCGGCAGCTCCACGTCCCCGCCACCGTGGTTGTCCTGGCAGCCCACCTGCGCGGGGAAGACCGCCGCCAGCAGGTCCTCGCTGCGCGCGCGCTGGAGGTTCGGCGCCACGCGCTTGCCCCCCATCATCCGGTGCAGCGTCAGCGCTCGCGACGCCACCCACCGGAAGCGCGTGCCGAAGATGGGCGCCTGGAGGATGGCCTGCACCAGCACCTCCTCCACGTTGTCCGGGTGCAGGAAGTCGAAGATGTCCGCCAGCGGGAACGAGTGCTGTTCCCCCAGGCTCAAGAGGATGCCGTCCTCCGTGGCCGCCGCCTGCAATTCGAAGTCGAACGAGCGGCAGAAGCGCTTGCGCAGCGCCATGCCCCACGCGCGGTTGATGCGGCTGCCGAACGGCGCGTGGATGATGAGCTGCATGCCGCCCGCCTCGTCGAAGAAGCGCTCGGCGACGATCTGCGTGTGGCTGGGCACCACGTCGCCCAGCATCTTCTTGCCCAGCCGCAGGTAGCCCAGGAGCGCGTCCACCGCGGGCGGCGGCACACGCAGGAGCTTCTCCAGGAAGCCCGCCGGGTCATCGTGGCGCAGCAACTCCTCGCGCAGCCGGCCCACCTGGAGGCTCAGCTCGTCCGTGCGGCCCGGGGCCTCGCCGCGCCAGAAGGGCACGTTGGGCGGAGCGCCCCTCGCGTCCTCCACCATCACCGTGCTGCCGACGACGCGCTGGATGCGCCACGCCGTGCTGCCCAACAGGAAGATGTCCCCCGGCGAGGACTCCACCGCGAAGTCCTCGTCCAGCGTGCCCACCACCTTGCCTTCCGGCTGCGCGGTGACGCTGAAGTTGAACGTGTCCGGAATGGCGCCGCCGTTGGTGAGCGCGGTGATGCGCACGCCCCTGCGCCCCTTGAGCCGCTGGTTCACCCGGTCCCGGTGCAGGTGGATGCTGCCCCGGCCCCGGCGCTCAGAGACGCCCTCCGACAGCATCTCCAGCACCTGCTGGTACTCCTCCCAGGTGAGGTCCTGGTACGGGTACGCGCGCTGGAAGATGCTGAAGAGGGCGCGCTCGTCCCATTCCTCGCACGCGCACGCGGCGACAATCTGCTGCGCCAGTACGTCCAATGGCTTCTTGGGGATGCGGACCGCGTCCAGGTCGCCCTCGCGCACGGCGTTGAGGAGCGCGACGCACTCCACCAATTCGTCGCGCGTCATCGCGAAGAGGATGCCCTTGGAGATGCCCGCCTTGTGGTGGCCCGCGCGGCCCACGCGCTGGAGCAGCACGGAGATGGCCTTGGTGGTGCCCAGTTGCACGACCAGGTCCACGTTGCCCACGTCGATGCCCAACTCCAGCGACGCGGTGGCCACCATCACGCGCAGCTGGCCGGCCTTGAGGCGCTCCTCGGCGGACAGGCGCATCTCGCGGGACATGCTGCCGTGGTGCGCGGCCACCCACTGCTGGCCCAGGCGTTCGCCCAGGTCGTGCGCCACGCGCTCGGACATCTTGCGCGTGTTGACGAAGATGAGCGTGGTGCGGTGCTCGCTGGAGAGCTGGATCAGCCGGTCATAGACCTGCCCCCACATCTCGTGGCTCGCGATGGAGGAGAGCTCCGCGTCCGGAATCTCCACCTTGAGGTCCCACGGGCGCTGGTGGCCCACCTCCACGCGCTTGCACTCGGTGAGGGACGCGCCGGTGAGGAAGCCGGAGATGGCGTCCAGCGGCTTCTGCGTGGCGGACAGGCCCAACAGCTGGGGGCGCACGTCGGTGAGGGCCTTGAGGCGCTCCATGGACAGCGCGAAGTGGCTGCCGCGCTTGTCGCGGGCGAGCGCGTGGATCTCGTCCACGATGACCGTGCGCACGTGGCGCAGGGTCGCGCGGGCGCGCTCGGCGGTGAGGTAGAGGTAGAGGGACTCGGGCGTGGTGATGAGGATGTGCGGCGGGCGACGCACCATCTGGGCGCGCTCGCCCGCGGGCGTGTCGCCGGTGCGCACCTGGACGCGCAGGTGCTGGGGCTCGTAGCCCTCTTCGCGCGCCAGGGTCATCAGCTCCTCCAGCGGCTGGAGGAGGTTCTTCTGCACGTCGTTGCCCAGGGCCTTCAGGGGCGACACGTAGAGGACGCGCGTGTGGTCGGGCAGCGTGCCGTCGAGCGCCAGGCGGAACAGGGAGTCCAGCGCCGCGAGGAACGCGGTGAGCGTCTTGCCGCTGCCCGTGGGCGCGGCGATGAGCACGTCATGGCCGCCGTGGATGAGCGGCCAGCCTTCAACCTGCGGCCGGGTGGGCTCGCCCAGGCGTGAAGCGAACCAGCGCCGCACCACCGGGTGGAAGGCGGCGAGCGCCGGATGGGCCGCGGACTCCGACGAGAAGGCGAGGGCGATTTGAGGGGACATGGCGGGCTCCCAGAGGGCCAGCCTGAACACAGGTACAGCGCGTCGTCAACGGACGCCGGGTGCCGACTCCGGGCCCCCAGGTCAGGGGATGTCGGAGGGTCGGCGTGCCCCCCGAACCCTCGGCGGATTCGTCTCCCAGCAGGACGCAGGGTAATCAGGCGGACAGGCTTCGTGTCGTCGCAGAACACCACACCCGTCCGAGCCGTGCCGTCACAGTCATGGACCCAAAGCATCCGATGCTCACAGAGGACAGTCCTCCCTCCACGAACGAGCTGGAATGGAACGCGCGCGAGAAGGCCCGCTGACGCCTGGGAAGCATCGATGCGCTTCTACCAACTCCAACGTCCGGCCCCTTCCACTCCGAGACACTGGAGCGGCAGCCTCTCCGCCGAGCACATCTGGAGCCTGCCCGGGGTGGAGTGCCCCACCTGCCATGAGACCTGGAGTGGCCAGTTCACGCTTCCCAGCGTTGATCTGTCCTCGTTGCCCGAGCGCGACCTGCTGATGGAACCGCGTGTCGAACCCCACGCGGAATACGCGCGCCTTGCGTCCCATGTGCAGCCGTTCCTCCCAGCCGGTCTGTCCCCGGAACCCGGCATGCAATTCGGTCCGCTTCGAGGCACGGCGAGCGGAACCTTCGGCCCCTTGAGCGCACGCTACGGCTGGGAGGTACTGGTCACGCAGGAAGCTTTGCGGCACCTCCAGGCCGTGGGGATCCGGGCGCTCGTTCCTGTGCGCGCGGAGCTACAAGGACTCGATTCAGGAGTCGTGCTGTATGAGCTG
Organism: Corallococcus sp. CA049B; assembly: GCF_003611685.1. Taxonomy (NCBI): domain Bacteria; kingdom Pseudomonadati; phylum Myxococcota; class Myxococcia; order Myxococcales; family Myxococcaceae; genus Corallococcus; species Corallococcus sp. CA049B. The sequence goes on from NZ_RAWC01000012.1 coordinate 76,937, forward strand.
GAGCTTCCTCTGCGCGGGCTTCTGCACCGAGACGCAGTCCTGACAGGTCCCAGGTGCCCAACCTGCGGCTTGTACGAGGCACGAATCTCGCCCGAGCCCTGGCTGGATGGAGATGACCTCACTCACGACGTGGACCTCTTCCGCCCCATGAACGGAACCACGTACACCTTCGTCAACGAACGCTTCGTCGAAGCAATCGAAGCCCTGGGCCCATCCGACGTGATGTTTCGCGAAGCCGCTGTCGTGCCGGAATGCCGCACAGGCTCGGTCCACTGAGTTCAGCGCCGGACCGTACAAGCACGCAACGCCGCCGCTCATTCCGCGGAAAAAAGTGAGCCGCGCGCCCCCGCCGGATCTGCGGCACACTGCGCGCCTCGAAAAGGAGCCACACCATGAGCTGGGAAGAAGACCTGCAGGGCCGTGAGCCCCCGCCCTCCCTGGAGACGCTCATCGTCCCGCGCGTGCGCGACCTGGGCGATGGCTTCCATGTGCGCCGCGCCCTGCCCTCCGCGCGCCGCCGCATGGTCGGCCCCTTCATCTTCCTGGACCAGATGGGCCCCGCGGACTTCGACCCCGGCCGCGGCCTGGACGTGCGCCCCCATCCGCACATCGGCCTGTCCACCGTCACCTATCTCTTCCAGGGCGAAATCCTCCACCGCGACTCGCTGGGCTTCGTGCAGCCCATCCGCCCCGGCGCCGTGAACTGGATGACCGCCGGCCAGGGCATCGCCCACTCGGAGCGCACCGGCCCGGAGACCCGCTCCGCCGGTGGCCGACTCTTCGGCATCCAGGCCTGGATCGCCCTCCCCAAGAAGCACGAGGAGGTCGCCCCCGCCTTCGTCCACCACCCCGCGGACACGCTCCCCGTCATCGACGGCGAGGGCATCCACCTGACCGTCATCGCGGGCCAGGTGCACGGCGGCAAGTCCCCCGTGCGCGCCCACTCCGACCTCTTCTACGCGGACGCGAAGATGGAGGCGGGCTCCCGCCTGAAGCTCTCCGCCGAATACGAGGAGCGCGGCCTCTACCTCGTGGAGGGCACCGTGGAGGTGGAGGGCACGCGCTTCCAGCCCGGCGAACTGCTCGTGTTCAAGCCGGGCAGCGAGATCATCCTCAACGCGGAGTCCTCCGCGCGGATGATGCTCCTGGGCGGCGAGCCCATGGACGGCCCGCGCTACCTCTTCTGGAACTTCGTGTCGTCCTCCAAGGAGCGCCTGGAGGCCGCCAAGGCGGACTGGAAGGAGGGCCGCTTCGCCGCCGTGCCCACGGAGACGGAGTTCATCCCCCTGCCGCCGGATGATCCGCCCGCGCCCGTGCGCTACCCGTAGAGCCGGCGCACCGGCGCCAGCGTGCCCGCGGGCCGCTGCGACTTCGCCTGCGACCACGTCAGCCGGTACGTCGCCGCCGTCCCGTCGAAGGCGATGGGCTTCACCTCAGGTGAGCCCGCGCCCGACGCGCGCAGCGTCTCCGCCAGGAAGCCGCAGGCGAAGAAGGGGTTGTCCGCCAGCACGTCCTTCACCCACAGGGTGGCGTCCTGCTTGGACAGCTCCTCCACCCGGACCTCGTTGAAGTTGTTGCCCGCGCGCAGGTTGTACGGCACGCGCTCCAGCGTCTTCTGTGGCCCCAGGTGCGTGACCAGTTGCATGCTCGCCCGCCCCACGGACGTCTGCTGGAAGCCCTTCAGGTAGCGGGCGCCCAGCTCCAGGTAGGCCGTCTCCAGGGGCTGGCCGGGGAAGACGTCCCGCGCGGCCACGTCCAGGAAGACGCGCCACTGGTCCAGCGAGTAGTGGGGGCGCAGCGGCTCGGACAGGTTCAGGCCCGCGGCCTTCAGCTTCTGGCGTCCGTCACGCGTCAGGTACGGCCCCAACGCACGCACGAAGAGGGCTTCCACGCTCTGGGCGAAGATTTGCTTTTCGGATGGGACCATGCCCCCAGGGTGGGGGCGCCCCTGAGCATCCGGAAGGGCGGACGCAATGCATCCGTCCACGAGTCGTCAAACCCGTAGGATTTTCAGCCTCGCGGCAGACGCACCGTGAAGGTCGTCCCCTGGGCCTCGGTGGAGGTCACCTGCACGGTGCCGCCATGGGAGCGGACGATCTGACTGGTGATGTAGAGCCCCAGGCCCAGCCCTCCGGCGGTGCCACGCTCCCGGTCGCTGCGGCCGGCGCGGCGCCACGCGGCGAAGAGGTGCGGCACCTGCTCCGCCGGAATGGGCGCGCCCAGGTTGTGCACCCGCAGCACGGCCTCCCCATTCAGCCCCTCCGCGCTCACGCGCACGGGCGACTCCGGCGGGCTGAACTTGAGCGCGTTGGACACCAGGTTGCCCACCACCTGCTCCAGCCGGTCCGCGTCCCACTCGCCGCGCCCGTCCCCCTGCACGTCCAGCAGCACCTCTCGCTGGGGATGGCTGGCGCACGCTTCCTCCACCGCGCCACGCACCACGTCGAACAGGTCGCACCGCGAGCGCACCACCGGCAGCCCCGCGCCCAGCCGCGCCCTGGCGAAGTCCAGCAGCTGGCGGATCATCCGCTCCATGCGCACGGCGCTGGTGAGGATGCGCTCGGTGAAGACGCGCTGGCGGTCGGACAGCTCGCCCTGGCGCTGGAGCTGCTGCGCGGACATGGACAGCGCGTTGAGCGGATTGCGCAGGTCGTGGCCCAGGATGCCGATGAACTGTTCGCGGAAGTCCTCCGCGTTGCGCAGCTCCGTGACGTCCTGCCCGGTGGCGATGACGGCCTCCACCGCGCCCGTGGGCCCGGTGGCCGGTGACATCGTGTACTCGAAGTGCCGGGGGCCCTGGTCCGAGGACAGGGTGACGCGGCCGCGCTGCACCTGGCCCGTGCGCCGCGCCGCGTCCAGCGACTTCGCGAAGGACTCCAGCTGCGGATCCATCACGCGCAGCGCGTCCATGTTCCTGCCCGGCACGTGCACATGGTGCGAGCCACGCGACGCGGCCACCGCCTGGTTCGCATAGATGAGCGTCCCGTCGCCGTCATAGAGCGCGATGGGGTCCGCCGCCGCGGCCATGGCCAGCTCCAGCAAGCGGCGCTGCTGCTGCACCTGGTCGGAGAGGACGCGCACCTCGCGCTCGGCGCGGCGCAGGCGCAGGAGCGCATGCACCTGGGCCACCAGCTCCTCCGGATCCACCGGCGCCACCAGGTACGCATCCGCGCCGTGCTCCAGCCCCTGCGCCCGGTCCGCCGGGCCCACCGCCTGCGCGGACAGGTGCAGCACCAGCGCGTTGCGCGTGCGCGGAGAGGCCTTCAGGCGCCGGCACACCTCCAGGCCGCTCATGTCCGGCAGGCGGACATCCAGGATGACCAGGTCCGTGTGCTCGTCCGCGAGCGCCAGCGTCTCGCCGCCCGTGCCCGCCTCCAGCACCTGGAAGCCCGACAGGGACAGCACACGCGACGTGACGTAACGGCTGGCCAGGTCGTCGTTGACGTTGAGGATGATGGGCGCGGAAGGCATGCGGGCGGATGGAACCGAGGCCCTTCTTCGTAATGGCTGCTCCCGGGCGCGCCAAGCCTTGCACGTGGGAAAATGTCTTCTCTGACGGAACAGCCAGGGGAACGGGCGTCCGTCACCGCTCGCTGGACGACAGGGTGGCTCCCCTGTCAGCGCGTTTCGCGATAGGGATGCCCCATGCGCCCTCCCTGCCGCCCGCTTCCCGCTGATGGCCGCTTCCTCCAGGCCGTGGGGCCCACGCCGCTCGTGCCCGTGCGGCTGGACCCGGAAGGTCCGACCATCTGGTGCAAGTTGGAGTTCCTCAATCCCAGCGGGTCCACCAAGGACCGCATCGCCCGGTACATGCTGGAGAAGGCGTGGCGGCTGGGTGAGCTGAGCCCCGGCGGCGACGTGGTGGAGGCGTCCAGCGGCTCCACCAGCATCGCCATGGCGCTCGCGAGCGCGCAGATGGGCTGCCGCTTCACGGCGGTGATGCCGGAGGGCGTGACGGAGGAGCGGCTCATCGCCATCCGCGCCTACGGCGGCGAGGTGGAATTGGTGCCGCGCTCGGAGGGCATCCGGGGCGCCATCGCGCGGGCGGAGGCGCTGGCGAAGGAGCGCGGCGGCTATGCGCCCCGCCAGTTCGAGAACCCGGACAACGCGGAGGCGCACCGCGTGTGGACGGGGCAGGAGATCCTGGCGCAGGTGCCGGGCGGGCTGGTGCACGGCGTGGTGAGCGGCGTGGGCACGGGCGGCACCATCGTGGGGCTGTTCCAGGCGTTCGCGGAAGCCGGCTGTCCGGTGACGCCCTTCGTGGCGCGGCCCATCGCCGGGCTGGGCTGCGACATCGAGTGTTGCAGCTTCAGCGCGCGCGTGCCGGGCGTGGTGGACGGCTTGTCGCGGCTGTACCGCGAGGCGGACATGCCGGGCCGCGTGGAGCTGGACGTGTCGGACGACCTGGCCATGCGCACCGCGCGGGCGCTCATCCGCCGGGGCTTCCCGGTGGGCCCGTCCTCCGGCCTCAACTACGCGGCGGCGGTGGAGGCGGCGAAGCGGCTGGGCCCGCAGGCCCAGGTGGTGACGGTGTTCCCGGACCGCATGGAGCGCTACTTCTCCACGGAGCTCGTGCAGCCCCGGGCCGCGCCCAAGGCCGGCTGAAAGCCCCTCAGGTGCGCATGCGCACGCGCGTCTCGTGGACCGTGTCCGGAGGCGGCGCGGTGCGCTCGCGCTCCTGGGCGCGCATCAGGCGCAGGATGCTGGGCCCCAGGACGTCGATTTCGGTGGAGGCGTAGGCCTCCGTGCCGAAGCGGCGGATGGAGTCCGTCTGCTTCTCCAGGATGCGCGCGTCCTGCCCGAAGATGTGCAGACCCACCGGCAGCACGAAGGGCACCGCGGCCTTGAGCAGCCAGCGCGGCACGGGCAGCTTCACCGTCACCACCGCGTACACGAGCGTGTCCCAGTCACTCACCGGCGTCATGGCGGAGTTGACCACGATGTGGCTCTTCTCCCCGATGCGGTACTCCACCTGCGCGATGGACGGCATCAGGAAGCGGTCGAAGTGCTGCACCACCCCGCCGCCCGGCGCGAGCAGCCGCCCCACGAGCCCCTTGGGCGCGGGCTCGCCCAGGTACTCCGCCTCCACGCGGTCCGCGCTCCTGCGCACCACCACGTCGATTTCGTTCTTCTTCTCCGCGGTGCGGAACAGGCCGCCGTGGAGGAATGCCGTGTGCGGCACGTCCAGCGTGTTCTCCAGCACCGCGTGCAGCGACCCGGGCGCGCGCAGCACCCGGCGCACGGTGGTGTAGTCCGCCGCGTCCAGCAGCGGGAAGCGGAAGGGCTCCGACGTGGGCTCCACGCCGGGCGTGGAGTAGACCCAGACGAAGCCGTCCTGCTCGCGCGTCGCGTAGGTCGCGGCGCAGCGGGAGCGGGCCTCGGGCTCACCCACCAGGCCGGGGATGAGCCGGCACTGGCCTCCGGTGTCGAAGCGCCACCCGTGGTAGCCGCACTCCAGCTGCCCGTTCGTCACGCGCCCCAGCGACAGGGGCACGTTGCGGTGCGGACAGCGGTCCATCAGGGCGCCGGGCTTGCCGCCTTCACCCCGGAAGAGCACCAGGGGCGTGCCCTGCAGCGTGCGGGCGAGCGGCTTGTCCCCCAGCTCGCGCGACGTGCAGAGGATGAACCAGGAGTGCGGAAGCCGGACGACGGAGATGTGACTGGGGGACGCACCTGGGGTGCGCCCCTCCTCGCGGGCGTTCATGCGCCCAGTCTAATGGGCCCGGGCCGCCGTGCACGCCCCCTTCAGGCGGGCAGGTCGGCGAAGCGTTGGGCGGCCTCCGGGTTGAGGGGCTGGGGCATCACCCCGCCGCTCATCCCGCGGCAGGACTCCTCACAGCTGCGGCACGCGTCCGCGCAGGCCTCCATCAGCCCCTCGTCGCCCAGCTCCTCGCAGGCGGTCGCGCAGGCGGCGCACACCTCCGCGCAGGCGAAGCAGGTGCGCGAGTGCAGATTCGAGCCGCGCAGCATGAAGCGCGCGCTCGTCTCGCAGATGTCCACGCAGTCCATCAGCAGCCGGAGGGGGCCGGGCTCGGCGAGCCTGCTTCCCCGCTTCAGGCAGTCCGCCAGGGTCTCCAGGCAGACGCGGTGACAGGCCATGCAGTGGTCGATGCACTCCCGCATCGCGTCGTCGCCTCGCATCACTTCGGCGTTGGCCATGGTGGGGTTCCTTTCGGGCCTCACGGTGGTCACGCGCGGGGACGTCACCATCCCGCCCCGCGCGGCCGACTGTCCGGCTGCTCTCGGACTAGAGCTTCAGCCGCCGCAAGCGCAGGGCGTTGCCGATGACGGACACCGACGAGAGGCTCATCGCCGCGCTCGCGAACAGCGGGCTCAGGAGCAACCCGAGGACGGGGTACAGCACGCCGGCCGCCAGCGGCACTCCCAGCAGGTTGTAGACGAAGGCGAAGAAGAGGTTCTGCCGGATGTTGCGCAGCACGCCCTGGCTCAACCCGCGCGCCCGCGCGATGCCTCGCAGGTCGCCCTTCACCAGCGTCACGCCCGCGCTCTCCATCGCGATGTCCGTGCCCGTCCCCATGGCGATGCCCACGTCCGCCCGAGCGAGCGCCGGGGCGTCGTTCACGCCGTCGCCCGCCATGGCCACCACGCGCCCCTGGGCTTGCAGTGTCTTCACCGCGTCGCCCTTCGCGTCCGGCTGCACGCCCGCGATCACCTCCGTGATGCCCAGCCTGCGCGCCACCGCGTGCGCCGTCGTCGGGCTGTCGCCGGTGAGCATCACCACGCGCAGGCCTTCATCCCGCAGCCTCGCCAGCGCCTCCGGCGTGGACGGCTTCAGCGGATCCTCCACGCCCAGGAGCCCCGCCGCCCGGCCATCCACCGACACCAGGACCACCGTCTGGCCCTCCTGGCGCAGCGCCTCCGCGCGCTCCGTCAGAGCCTCCACCTCCACGCCCAGGCTCCGCATCAGCGCCGCGTTGCCCAGCGCCACCTCGCGTCCCTCCACGCGGCCCCGGACGCCCTGCCCTGGCACGGACTGGAAGTCCTCCACGCCCCCGGGGGACACGCCGCGCTCCTTCGCCCCCGCGACCACGGCGGCGGCCAGCGGGTGTTCGCTGCCTCGCTCCAGGCTCGCGGCCTGGCGCAGCAGCGCGGATGCGTCCACGACGCCCGGCGCGGGCTCCACCGTCACGAGCCGCGGCTTGCCCTCCGTGAGCGTGCCCGTCTTGTCCACCACCAGCGTGTCCACCGCCGCCATCCGCTCCAGCGCCGCCGCGTCGCGGATGAGCACGCCCATGCGCGCGCCCTGCCCCGTCCCCACCATCACGGACATGGGCGTGGCCAGGCCCAGCGCGCACGGGCAGGCGATGATGAGCACCGCCACCGCGTTCACCAGCGCATGCGCGAGCCTCGGCTCCGGGCCCCACACGCCCCAGACCATCGCCGTCACCACCGCCACCGCGATGACCGCGGGCACGAAGATGCCGGCCACCCGGTCCGCCAACCGCTGGATGGGCGCGCGCGTGCGCTGCGCCTCGGCCACGCGCTGGACGATGCGCGACAGGAGCGTGTCCTGCCCCACGCGCTCCGCCCGCATCACGAGCGTGCCCGTGCCGTTCACCGTGCCGCCCGTCACCTTCGCGCCCGGCCCCTTCTCCACCGGCACGGGCTCCCCGGTGACGAGCGATTCATCCACCGCGCTCGCGCCCTCCAGCACCTCGCCATCCACCGGCACCTTCTCACCGGGGCGCACGCGCAGGCGCCATCCCGCATGCACCTGGGACAGCGGCACGTCCTCCTCGTGGCCGTCGTCCAAGATGCGCCTCGCGGTGGCGGGGGCCAACGACAACAGGGCCCGCAGCGCTCCGGACGTCGCGTGGCGGGCGCGCAATTCCAGCACCTGTCCCAGCGCTACCAGCGTGAGGATGATGGCCGCGGCCTCGTAGTATACGGGCACGGTGCCGCCGTGCCCCGTGCGCGCGCCTTCCGGCAACAGGTGCGGGAACAGCGTGACGCCCACGCTGAAGGCGTACGCCGCGCCCGCGCCCAGCGCGATGAGCGTGAACATGTTCAGGTGCCGGTTCTTCACCGACGCCCAGCCCCGCTGGAAGAACGGCGCCCCCACCCACAGCACCACCGGCGTCGCCAGCGCGAGCTGCGCCCACACGAGCGCCGAGGCCGACAGCCCGTGCCGCACCGGCAGCATGTCCGACATGCCCAGCAGCATCAGCGGCGCGCTCAGCACCAGGCCCACCCAGAACCTTCGCGTCATCGAGCGCAGCTCTGGATCCGGCGGCTCCTCCACCGTCACCGTGCGCGGCTCCAGCGCCATGCCGCACTTCGGGCAGGCGCCGGGCCCGTCGCTCACCACCTCCGGGTGCATGGGGCAGGTGTATTCGACGCGCGTCTGGAGCGCGGGCGGCGCTTCGGGCTCCAGCGCCATGCCGCACTTCGGGCACGCCCCTGGCGCGTCCTGCCGCACCTCCGGGTCCATGGGGCACACGTACACGGCGCCCGGCGCGGCGGGCGGTGGCTGAGTCTGGGGCTGGAGGAACCGGGCGGGGTCGTCCTGGAAGCGCTGGCGGCACTTCGGGTTGCAGAAGAACCAGGTGTGGCCTTCGTGCTCCCAGCTCCCACCCCGGGGCGCGCGAGGGTCCACCTCCATGCCGCACACGGGGTCGATGGCGGGCCCCTCCCCGCCCACGGGGGGCGGGGA
>NZ_RAWC01000130.1:0-25158 GCF_003611685.1 Corallococcus sp. CA049B
AGGCGGCCCCCGCCAAGCCCGCTCCGAAGCGCCGCTAGGGGACAAAGCCGGGTCGGCCCCGGACAGCCATCTCAAGGGGAATATGGCCTCTCCGAGGGGATTGCATTATCCCTCGGCTCCCCTATGCGCACCTTCCGCAGCGGCCTGACCGCGCTCGCCCTCGTCGCCGGCCTCACCGGCTGCCCCCGGCCCTCCTCCGTCGTCGCGCCCCATGTGCTCGAAACCGCCGCAGAGCGGGCCGGCCAGGCTGACGCGGCGGCGCGCACGCTCGCGTTCGCGGGCTTCCACGCGTACCTCGTCGCGGGTGACGCGAAGCTCGCGCAGCAGCGCTTCGACGCCGCCGTGCAGAAGGACCCCGGCGACCCGTACGCCCTGCAGGGACAGGCGCTGCTGGCCCGGCGCAATGGCCAGTCCGACCGCGCGCTCGCCGCGTCGCTGGAGTTGGTGAAGCGCGCGCCCCGCCACCCGGTGGCCGTCATCGCCGCGCGCTACGTGCTGGACCGCGTGGGCACCTCCCGCGCGGAGGACGACACCATCCTCAAGGGCGTGGACGCGGGACTCGCCGCGGGCGCCCGGGGCGAGACGGCCTACCTGCTGCGCGCCGCGCGCCTGTCCGTGGCGAGCCTGCGCGCGGACACGGCCACCCAGGCCCAGACGCTCAAGGACCTGGGCGGCGCGAGCGAGGCCACGCTGGTGGGCCCCTTCTCCCCCTTCCACGTGCTGGCCATCGACGAGCCCATCGCGCCGGAGAAGGACGGCTCCTTCGCGGGCCCCTTCACGGGCGCGTACGGCCCGCTGGCGGCGCGCACGCTGCGCTCGCCGGACGGCCGGCTGGACCTGGGCGGCGAGCCCGGCCACGGGGACATGTACGCGCTGGGCATCGACGCGGAGGTGGCTGAAGGCGGCGTGTACGTGCTGCGCACGGTGAGCCAGACGTCGCACCGCGTGCTGATGGACGGCGCCCCCGTGCTGGAGCGCCGCGACTGGGCGCGCACCGCGTCCACGGTGAGCGTGCGCGCGCTGGAGCTGCCCGCCGGCAAGCACCGCTTCGTGGTGAAGATGTCCCGCGACAACACGCAGGGCGGCCTCTCCTTCGCCCTGGCGAAGGCGGACGGGAGCCCCTCCGGCGTGCGCCTCACCGCCGCCACCGGGCCCGCGCCGCGCTGGAACGCGAGCGCCCCGGGCGAGGTGGAGGCCCCGGACCTGTACCCGGGCGTGGAGGACCTGGCCCAGGCGCTCCAGGGCGAGGCCGGCGAGACGCTGAGCATCTTCCTGGCCGTGCGCGACGGCCTGGCGCGCGACCTGGACGGCACGCACCGGCTGATGGCGAAGCTGGAGGCGACGACGCCCGCGCTGCTCACCCTGCGCGCGGAGCAGGCCGCGCAGGACCGGGGCATCCCGTCCAAGGTGGCGCGAGGCCGGGCCACGCGCGACCTGGAGGCGGCGCTGACGAAGGACCCGGGCAACGTGGCCGCGCTGCTCTTGCGCGCGGACCTCTTCCTGGATGACGGCCAGCCGGCCACCGCGCTGGACACGCTGAAGACGGCGCGCGACGCGGTGAAGCCCGCGGGCTTCCCGGTGCACATCCTCCTGGCCCGCGCCGCGCTGGCGCTGGACGTGGACGCGCAGGCGGAGGTGGCCCTGGCCTCGGCGCTGGAGGCCCAGCCGGGCCTGTGCGAGGCGCTGGGGCTGCAGTACTCGCTGGCGCGCCGGCGCGACGCGGTGGCCCGCACGGACGAACTGGTGAAGGCCCAGGAGGGCTGCCCCGGCGCGGACGCGCGGCGGGTGGACCACCTGCGCACGCGCGGCGACCTGGACGGCGCGGCGAAGGGCTACACGCAGCTGCTCGCGCAGGACCCGGACAACCTCACCACCGCCGCGGCGCTCTCCAGCGTCTACGTGAGCCAGCGCCGCTACGACGACGCGGCGAAGGTGCTCCAGACGCTGGCCACCGTGTGGCCGCGCAACGCGGAAATCCTCAAGCGGCTGGCGGACGTGCGCGAGTACGCGGGCCAGGGACAGGAGGCGCTGAAGCTGCGCGAGCAGGCGCTGAAGCTGGACGGCACGGACCTGGCGCTGCGCCGCGCGGTGGAGCGCGCGAAGACGGGCAAGGAGCTGCTGGCCGCATACGCCATCGACGGCAAGGAGGCGCTGAAGGCCTACGAGGCGGCGCCCGTGACGGGCGGCAGCGCGGCGGCGTACGTGCTGGACGCGGCGGCGGTGCAGGTCTACCCGGACGGCTCGCTCGTCAACCGCATCCACACCATCCAGAAGGCGCTGGAGCAGTCCGGCGTGCAGGAGATCGCGGAGGTGAACATCCCCCGCGGCGCCCAGGTGCTGGCGCTGCGCACGCTCAAGGCGGACGGCCGCGTGCTGGAGCCGGAGAACATCGAGGGCAAGGACACCATGAGCCTGCCCGGCGTGCAGGTCGGTGACTCCGTGGAGGTGGAGTACCTGCTGCCCGAAAGCGACCGCGGCCCCGCGCAGCCGGGCTTCACCGCGTCCGCGTTCTACTTCCAGATCGCCAACCAGCCGAACGCGTGGAGCACGTACACCGTGGTCGCGCCCAAGGGCACGGGCATGAAGGTGGACGCGCACGGCATGAAGGCGCCGCCGCCGGAGGTGAAGGGCGACGCGGAGGTGTTCCACTACGACGCGCGCCGCGTGCCGCCGTTCATCCCGGAGCCGGACTCGCCGCCCTCTGGCAACGAGTACCTGCCCTTCGTGATGGTGGGCGCGGGCGAGACGGGCAACGACGGGCTGGCGCGCGTGTACGGCGACGCGTTCCAGGACCGGTGGATCCGCACCTCGGAGGTGGAGGCGTTCGCGCGCCAGGCCACGGAGGGCAAGAAGGGCCTGGACGCGGTGAAGGCGCTGCACGCGGCGGTGATGAAGCGCTTCTCCGGCCGCGACGCGAGCCTGGCGCAGTCCGCGGCCTCCACCGTGGCGCAGGACCGCGGCAGCCGGCTCACCGTGATGAAGGCGGGCCTGGAGACGCTGGGCATCCCGTCGCGCGTCGCCGCCATCCGCACCTTCAACACCGACCCCGCGCCGTACCTCTTCCCGGCGGACGCGCTCCTGCCCTACGCGGCGCTGCGCGTGGAGGTCCCGGGAGAGGAGCCGGTGTGGCTGGACACGTCCGTGCGCTACGGCCCCTTCGGCGAGCTGCCGGAGACCGCCATGGGCGAGCGCGAGGCGTACCTGCTGCCGGAGCCCGGCAAGCCCTTGCAGAAGGTGAAGACGCCGCCGCTCAAGCCGCGCGCGGGCAAGGACGTGAAGCTCACGCTGGAGCTGGGCGCGGACGGCAGCCTCAAGGGCCAGGGCGAGGAGACCTACTCCGGCTTCGAGGCCGCCCAAATCGCCGAGGCCTTCGAGCAGCTCTCCGCGGAGAGCCGCAACCAGGCGCTCCAGGGCGCGGTGGCGCGCTACTTCGGCGGCGCGGAGCTGTCGTCCGTGAAGCTGGAGCGTCAGGAGGTGGTGGGCGCGCCCTTCGTGCTGCGCTACGCGTTCACCGTGCCGCGCTTCGGGCGCATGGAGGGCGACAGCCGCATGGCGCTGGGCCCCCTCACCTTCCCCGCCCTGCTGGGCCGGCGCTACGTGCAGCTGTCCACGCGCACCACGCCGCTCTACATCGACGACACGGAGGCCAGCCGCACCAACGTCTCGCTCACCCTGCCCCAGGGCTGGAAGCTCAGCGACCCGCAGACGGGCCTGAAGGTGGACAGCCAGTTCGGCCACTTCACCCGGTCGGAGAAGCAGGACGGACGCACGCTCAGCATCTCGGAGTCCTTCAGGCTGCCCCGCGCCCGCGTCATGCCGGCGGAGTACGAGAAGTTCTCCGGCTTCGCCGGTGACGTGGACCTGCTCCAGGTGCGCGAGCTGTTCCTCGTGAAGCAGTAGTCCTTTGCCGGGCTCGGTGCTTCCGCGCACCCGTCAGGGGTGCGCGGAGCGGGGCCCGGCCGGCTGACTAGGGCTGCTGGAAGATGGCGACGGTGGGCGTGCCGTCCTCGCTGATGTAGCCGCGGTACATGCCGCTGGAGTTGAAGGGCATGGCCACGTGGCCCTGGCGGTCCATGGCGATGACGCCGCCCTCGCCGCCGGCCTTCACCAGCACGTCGTGGACGACGTAGTTGGCGGCCTCTGGCAGGGGGAGGTCCTGGTACTCGACGCGGGCGCAGATGTCGCGCGCCACCGTGTAGCGGATGAAGAACTCGCCGTGGCCCGTGGCGGAGACGGCGCAGCGCTCATCCGCGTAGGTGCCCGCGCCGATGATGGGCGCGTCCCCCACCCGGCCGAAGCGCTTGTTGGTCATGCCGCCCGTGGACGTGCCCGCCGCGAGGTTGCCGTCCATGTCCAACGCCACCGCGCCCACCGTGCCGAACTTGTGGTCCCCCGTGATGGGGTCCACGCCCGGCGTCAGTGATGAACCGGGCTGCGGCTGCGCGGGCTGGCCCGGCTGCGGCGCCGACGCGGGCGGCTGTACGGGCGCCGCGGGCGGCTGGCCCTGCGTGGACGGCTGCCCCTGCTCCGCGGGCGGTGCCCCCTTCGCCTTCTCCTGCTCCAGCGCGCGCTGGAGGCCCTGCCAGCGCTCCTCCGTGTAGAAGTACTTCGCGTCCACCAGGGGCATGCCCTGCGACCGAGCGAAGGCCTCCGCCCCGTCCCCCACCATCATCACGTGCGGCGACTTCTCCATCACCAACCGCGCCAGGTCGATGGGGTTCTGGATGTGATGGACGCCGGCCACGGCGCCGGCCATGCGCGTCTTGCCGTCCATCACCGCCGCGTCCAGTTCGTTCACGCCGTCGTGGTTGAACACCGCGCCCTTGCCGGCGTTGAAGTACGGCGAGTCCTCCATCACGCGGATGGCCGCCGTCACCGCGTCCATGCTGCGGCCCCCCTTCGCCAGCACCGAGTGCCCCGCCTGGAGCGCTTCGGTGAGCACGGCGCGCATCGCGGCCTCGCGCTCCGGGGTCAGGTTCTCGCGAGAAATCACGCCCGCGCCGCCGTGGATGACCAGCCCCCACTTGGGCTTCACGCGCGGCGGCTCGTCCGTGCGCAGGGCCGCCTCGTCACGCGCGGCGCCCGCCTGTGACGTCGTGGCGCAGCCCAGCGGGGCCAGCAGCAGCGCGGTGCACGCGAGCAGGCCGCGGTGCATCCAGGAAGGGAACGAGGGGGACATGCCGTGCGCCTCCAGAAGAGAACCCAAGTCGTAAAGCTGTTCCCCCAAGGCGTCCAGCGCCGCCGCGTGCCGCGCCGCAGCAGCCCGCGAGGAGGCATCACCCCGAGCGCCTGCCTGTCCGCCTGCCCTCCGCTTCCCCTCCCGTCAGGGCATGTGCACCGTGCAGGTTCGGGTTGTAGGGCATGCCCAGACATCGGGATATCGGGAGGACGGGGCAATGAAGAAGCTGAAGGGGATGAAGGTGGCCGTGCTGGCGGCGGATGGCTTCGAGCAGGTGGAGCTGACGCGGCCGGTGAAGCGCCTGGAGCGCGAGGGCGCGCACGTCACCATTGTCTCCCTCCACAAGGGCCGCATCCGGGGCATGAACCTGCTGGTGCCCGGCCGCAAGGTGCGCGTGGACGCCACGCTGCGCGACGTGAAGGCCGCGGACTTCGACGCGCTGCTGCTGCCCGGCGGCTTCATGAACCCGGACTTCCTCCGGCAGAGCGCCCTGGCATTGGACTTCGTGAAGGACGCGGACCTCCTGGACCAGCCCATCGCGGTCATCTGTCACGGGCCGTGGCTGCTCGCGTCGGCGGGCCTGTTGGAGGGCCGCCACCTGACGTCCTGGCCGGGCATCCGCAACGACATGGAGAACGCGGGCGCGCACTGGACGGACGAGCCCGTGGTGCGCGACGGCAACTGGGTGTCCAGCCGGGGGCCGCACGACCTGCTCGCCTTCGAGCACGCGATGGTGGAGCTCTTCGCGGAGCGCATGTCGCCCGCCATCGCCCGTCGCGCCACCACGGAAGCCGCGCCCCGCTGGCCCCGCTGGCTCGCGGGAGGGCTCGCCGCCGCGGCCACGCTGGGCCTGGTCGCCCGCGGCCGCAAGGCCCTGGTCTAGCGGATCACATCCAGCCCAGCTGGAGCCGCGCCACGTCCGACATGCGGCTCTGGTCCCACTGCGGCTCCCAGACGAGCTCCACGTTCGCCTCCTTCACGCCGGGCAGCGCGGACACCTTGGAGCGCACGTCCTCCACCAGCACCTGCCCCATGCCGCAGCCGGGCGCCGTCAGCGTCATCTCGATGTCCACGCGCTGACCGCCCTCGTCCAGCGGCGTGGCCTTGCACGTGTACACCAGCCCCAGCTCCACGATGTTCACCGGGATCTCCGGGTCGTAGACCGTGCGCAGCTGCTCCCAGACCTGCTCCTCGTGAAACTCACCGGGCGTGACGCTCTCATCGGGCGTCTTCGCCTTGGCGGCGTACTGTTCGCCCAGCACGTCCGCGTTCTTCTCGTCGATGCGGAACAGCTGGCCGTACGGGTCCTGCACCGTGACGTTGCCGCCCAGCGTCTGCACCACCGTCAACTCCGAGCCCGCCGGCAGCAACACCTTGTCCCCGCTGGGGATGAGCATCGCGTCCACGTCGCGCTCGATGACCGTCATCGCGCCTCGCATGACCCCTCCCTACTCCGTCGACACCGACGTGGAGCGGCCATCCAGCGCCGCGTTCAGCGTGTGCCACGCCAGGCTCGCGCACTTCACCCGGGCCGGGAACTCGCTCACGCCCGACAGCACCGCGAGCTTGCCCAGCGACTCCACGTCCACCTTGTCCGGCCCTTCGGTCACCAGCGTGTGCACGCGCTCGAAGAGGGCCTGCGCCTCTTCCCGCGTCTTGTCCTTCACCGCGCCCGTCATCAGCGACGCGGAGGCCTTGGAGATGGCGCACCCCTGGCCCTGGAAGCCGATGTCGCGGATGACGCCGTCCTCCAGCTTGAGCGTCACGGAGAGCTGGTCGCCGCACAGCGGGTTGTAGCCCTCCGCCGCGCAGGTGGCGCCCTCCACCACCCGGAAGTTGCGCGGGCGCTTGGAGTGCTCCAGCACCACCTCCTGGTACAGGTCCTTGAGGTCCGAGCTCACGCGAACACCTCCTTCACCTTGTGCAGGCCCTTCACCAGCGCGTCCACGTCCTCACGCGTGTTGTAGAGCGCCAGCGACGCCCTCGCCGTGGCCGCTACCCCGAAGCGCTGCATCAGTGGCTGGGCGCAGTGGTGCCCGGTGCGGATGCAGATGCCCTCCTGGTCCAGGATGGTGCCCACGTCGTGCGGGTGGACGTCCTCCAGCGTGAAGGACAGCACGCCCGTCTTGTGCGGCGCCGTGCCCACCAGCTTGAGCCCCGGCACGGACTGGAGCGCGTCCGTCGCGTACGCGAGCAGCCACTGGTCGTGCTGGGACACGTTCTGCATGCCCAGGGCCTCCAGGTAGCGGATGGCCGCGGCCAGCCCCACCGCGCCCGCCATGTCCGGCGTGCCCGCCTCGAAGCGGTGCGGCACGCGGTTGTAGACGGTCTTCTCCATCGTCACGGAGAGGATCATGTCCCCGCCGCCCTGGTACGGCGGCAGCGACTCCAGCATGGCCAGCTTGCCGTACAGCACGCCGATGCCCGTGGGCCCGAAGAGCTTGTGCCCGCTGAAGGCGTAGAAGTCACAGCCCAGGTCCTGCACGTCCACCGGGAAGTGCGTCACCGACTGCGCCCCGTCCACCAGCACCGGGATGTTCTTCGCGTGCGCCTTGGCCACCAGCTCCTTGATGGGGTTCACGGAGCCCAGCGCGTTGGACACGTGCGTAATCGCCAAGAGGCGAGTCTTCTCCGTGAGCAGCGCGTCCACGGTGTCCATGCGCAGCTCGCCGCGGTCGTCCACGGGAATCACGCGCAGCTTCGCGCCCGCCGCGTCGCACACCATCTGCCAGGGCACGATGTTGGAGTGGTGCTCCATGGCGGAGATGAGCACCTCGTCACCCGGGCCCACGTGCTTGCGGCCGTAGGTGGCGGCCACCAGGTTGATGGCCTCCGTGGTGCCGCGCACGAAGATGACCTCGCGCACGTCCTTGGCGTGGATGAAGCGGCGCACCGTCTCGCGAGCGTCCTCGAAGGCCTGCGTGGCGCGCTCGGAGAGGATGTGCACGCCGCGGTGCACGTTCGCGTTGTCGTGCGTGTAGTAGCGCGTCAGCGCGTCCAGCATCGCCTGCGGCTTCTGCCCCGTGGCGGCGCTGTCCAGGTACACCAGCGGCCGGCCCCGCACCTCCTGCCGGAGGATGGGGAAGTCCGCGCGCACCCGCGCCAGGTCGAATCCAGGCCCGCTCATCCCATCACCTCCGCCGTCCCCGGCAGCTTCTCCGCGAGCAACGCCTCCACCCGCGCGCGCACCGGCCCCTCCGGCACCGCGCGCACCAGCTCGCTGGCGAAGGCCTGCGTCAGCATCCGCTCCGCATCCACCTTCGGGATGCCGCGCGAGCGCAGGTAGAACAGCGCGTTGTCATCCAACCGGCCCACCGCCGTGCCGTGGGCGCACTTCACGTCGTCCGCGAAGATCTCCAGCTGAGGCCGCGCGTCCACCTGCGCGCCCTCGGAGAGCAGCAGGTTGCGGCTCTGCTGGCTGGCGTCCGTCTTCTGCGCGTCCTCGCGCACGCGGATCTTCCCGTGGAAGGTGCCGCGCGCGCGGTCGTCCAGCACGCCCTTGTAGAGCTCGCGGCTGGAGCAGTGCGGCACCGCGTGGTCCAGGTCCGTGCGGTTGTCCAGGTGCTGCGTACCCCGGCCCACGAACAGGCCGTTGAGCACGCACTCGCCGCCCTCGCCCGCGAAGGCCGCGTGCACTTCATTGCGAGAAAGCAGCCCGCCAAAGGAGAACGCGTGCGACTGGAAGCGGCTGTCGCGCCCCTGCCGCGAGTACAGCCCGCCCAGGTGCAGCGCGGTGTCACCCTCCGCCTGGAGCTTGAAGTGGCGCAGGCTGGCGTTGTCCCCCAGCGACACCTCCGTCACCGCGTTGGTGAACGTCGCGCCCGAGCCCAGGCCCGCGTACGTCTCCACCAGCGTGGCCTCGCTGCCCTCGCCCGCCACCACGACGATGCGCGGGCTGGCCAGCACCGGCCCGTCGCCGCCGCGCGCGAGGAACAGCAACTGCACCGGCACCTCGCTCAGGGCGCGAGGCGCGAGCGTGAGCAGCGCGCCCTCCTCCAGCAACGCCGCGTTGAGCGACGTGAAGGCATGCGCCGACGGCCGGGCGCGCTGGCCCAGCGTCTCCTGCAACAGCGCCCCGTCCTCGCGCAGCGCCTGCGACAGCGGCTTGAGCACCACACCGCGCGGCAGGCCAGAGAGCACCGACAGGGCCGGCACGAAGCTCCCATCCACGAACACGAGCCGCGGACCGGGCAGCGCCAGCCGCGCCACCGCCTGCGCCACGTCCTCGCCCGCGGACACGTCCCGCACGGGCTGGAACGGATGCGACGACAGCGTGGCCACGGGCGTGTACTTCCACTCCTCGTCCTTGGACGTGGGCAAGCCGCGCGCCTGGAACTGGCTCAGCCCCTCCTCACGCAGCGCCTGGAGCCACGAAGGGGCATCCGCGCGCGCCTGGAAGGCCCGGGCCACGTCCACGTAGTGGGACGCGCTCATGGCCGCGCCTCCTTCGCCTTGGCCGCGCTGCCCTCCCCGCCAATCCAGCCGTAGCCCTTCTCCTCCAGCTCCAGCGCCAGCTCGCGCCCACCCGAGCGCACGATGCGGCCCGCCGCCATCACGTGCACGTGGTCCGGCACGATGTAGTCCAGGAGCCGCTGGTAGTGCGTAATCACCACCATCGCCCGGTCCTTCGAGCGCAGCCCGTTCACCCCGCCCGCCACGATGCGCAGCGCATCGATGTCCAGGCCCGAGTCCGTCTCATCCAGCAGCGCCAGCCGGGGCTGGAGCACCGCCATCTGGAAGATCTCGTTGCGCTTCTTCTCTCCGCCGGAGAAGCCCTCGTTCACGGAGCGGTTCATGAACGCCGCGTCCATCTGCACGAGCTTCGCCTTCTCCTTGGCCAGGGAGAGGAAGTCCATCGCGTCCAGCTCCTCCTCGCCCTTGGCGCGGCGCTGCGCGTTGAGCGCCGTGCGCAGGAAGTGCAGGTTGCCCACGCCCGGAATCTCCACCGGGTACTGGAACCCGAGGAACACGCCCGCCTTCGCGCGCTCCTCCGGCGGAGTCCCCAGCAAATCCCTGCCGTCGAAGCGCACGGTGCCCTTCGTCACTTCGTACGTCTCACGCCCCGCCAGCACGCCCGCGAGCGTGCTCTTGCCGGAGCCGTTGGGCCCCATGATGGCGTGCACTTCACCGGCACCGACTTCCAGGTTGATGCCCTTCAGGATGTCCTTGCCGCCCACGCGGGCGTGCAGGTCCTGGATGCTCAGCAACGACGCCATCACCCCACGCTCCCTTCCAGACTCACGCCCAAGAGCTTCTGCGCTTCCACCGCGAACTCCATGGGCAGCTCCTTGAAGACCTGACGGCAGAAGCCGTTCACGATCATCGACACCGCGTCCTCCTGCGAGATGCCGCGCTGCCGGCAGTAGAAGAGCTGGTCCTCGCCAATCTTCGACGTGGAAGCCTCGTGCTCCACCTGCGCGGTCGCGTTCTTCACCTCGATGTACGGCAGCGTGTGGGCGCCGCACTCGTCACCCAACAGCAGCGAATCGCACTGCGTGTAATTGCGTGCGTTCGCCGCGCTCTTGAGCACCTTCACCAGGCCCCGGTACGTGTTCTGCCCGCGGCCCGCGGAGATGCCCTTGGACACGATGGTGGACCGGGTGTTCTTCCCGATGTGCACCATCTTCGTGCCCGTGTCCGCCTGCTGCCGGTGGTTGGTGAGCGCCACCGAGTAGAACTCGCCCACCGAGTCATCCCCCTTGAGGATGACGCTGGGGTACTTCCACGTAATCGCCGAGCCCGTCTCCACCTGCGTCCACGAAATCTTGGCGCGCTGGTGCGCGATGCCGCGCTTGGTGACGAAGTTGTAGATGCCGCCGCGCCCTTCCGCGTCGCCCGGGTACCAGTTCTGCACCGTGCTGTACTTGATGGACGCGCCGTCCAGCGCCACCAACTCCACCACCGCCGCGTGCAGCTGGTTGGTGTCGCGCATGGGCGCGGTGCAGCCCTCCAGGTAGCTCACGGAGGCGCCTTCATCCGCGATGAGCAGCGTGCGCTCGAACTGGCCCGTATCCGCCGCGTTGATGCGGAAGTACGTGGACAGCTCCATGGGGCACTTCACGCCCTTGGGCACGTAGCAGAAGGAGCCGTCGCTGAAGACCGCGGAGTTGAGCGCCGCGAAGAAGTTGTCGGAGAAGGGCACCACCGTGCCCAGGTAGCGCTCCACCAGCTCCGGGTGCTCGCGCACCGCTTCGGAGAACGAGCAGAAGATGACGCCCGCCTTGTAGAGCTTCTCCCGGAACGTGGTGGCCACCGACACGGAGTCGAAGACGGCATCCACCGCGACGTTCTGCAGCCGCTTCTGCTCCTCCAGCGGGATGCCCAGCTTCTCGTAGGTGCGGAGGATTTCGGGGTCGACCTCCGACAGGCTGTCCTTCTTCGGCTTCTGCTTCGGCGCCGAGTAGTAGCGGATGGCCTGGTAGTCGATGGGGTGGTACTTCACCGCCTGCCACGAGGGCTCCTTCAGCGTGAGCCAGTGGCGGTACGCCTTCAGGCGCCACTCCAGCATGAAGGCCGGCTCGTTCTTCTTCGCGGACAGGACGCGGATGACGTCCTCGTCCAGGCCGGGCGGCAGCGTGTCCGCCTCCACCTGGGTGACGAAGCCCGCCTGGTAGCCCTTGCGGGTGAGCTCCTGGATGGTTTCGGTGGTGCTCATGAGCGGACTCCCGTAGCGGAAGGAGGAGGCGCGCTGACGGAAGCCGGCAGGCCCAGGCCCACCAGCCGCTCCGGCATGCGGGGCGCGGGCGCGCGCAGGTCCGCGAGCGTCAGCTTCCCCAGCGCTTCCTGGATGGCCTGGTTGATGAGGCGCCAGTGGCCGCGCACCTGGCAGACGGACTCCAGCTCACAGGGCCCCGCGGGCTTGCCCTGGTGCTGGCCACACTCCGTGAGGGACACCGGCCCCTCCAGCGCGGACACCAGCTCCGCCAGCGAGATGGCCTCCGCCGGACGCGACAGGCCGTAGCCGCCGCTCGCCCCCCGGTGTGACACCACCAGGCCCGCCTGAAGCAGGCCCTTCAGGACCTTGCTCGCGGACGGAAGGGCAACATGCGTGCGCGCCGCCAGCTCTCGCGTGGTGCGGGTTTCCCCGTCCGCGCGCGCCAGCTCGGTCATCAGCACGATGCCGTAGTCGGTCATCTTGCTCATCCGGAGCATGAGTGGGTGTCTCCCTGGGCTGTCCGCGGGCCCGATGCCCGCGACGGCCTCTTATGTAATGTGGACCTGTTCAGTCCACATTCAAATCGGGGCACAACGAGCTAGGGTGGGGCCGTCCGCTTTTCGTGTCCGTCTCCCCCTCGAGGAGCCTTACCGATGCGCCGTCCCCTCCCCCTCCTGCTCACCGCGCTGGCCCTGGCCCTGGTGGGTTGTGAGAAGAAGTCCGCCCCGGCCCCCGCGCCCGCGCCCGCCACGCAGGGGGGCAGCGCCACCGCCGCACCGCCGGGGCCGCCGCCCGAGGGCAGCATCCTCATTGGCGAGGTGGGCAGCCTCACCGGCTCCGAGGCCACCTTCGGCATCTCCGCGCGCAACGGCATCGACATGGCGCTGCAGGAGGCCAACGCCGCGGGCGGCGTGCGCGGCCAGAAGCTGGTGGTGCGCGTCTACGACAGCCAGGGCCGGCCGGAAGAGGGCGCCCAGGCCGCCACGCGGCTCATCGCGCAGGACAAGGTGGTGGCGCTCCTGGGCGAGGCCGCGTCGTCCGTGTCCATGGCCATGGCGGACAAGGCGCAGGCGGCGAAGGTGCCCATGATCACGCCCACCTCCACCAGCCCGGAGGTGACGAAGAAGGGCGACTACATCTTCCGCGTCTGCTTCATCGACCCGTTCCAGGGACTGGTGATGGCGAAGTTCGCGCGGGAGAACCTCAAGCTCGACAAGGTCGCGGTGCTCACGGACAACAAGAGCGCCTTCTCCGTGGGACTGGCGGACGTCTTCAACCAGAAGTTCAAGGAGTTCGGCGGCACCATCGTCGGCAACGAGAGCTACTCCAAGGGCGACACGGACTTCCGCGCGCAGCTGACGTCCATCAAGAACATGAAGCCGGAGGCGGTGTTCGTCCCGGGCTACTACACGGACGTGGGCATCATCGCGAGGCAGGCGCGCGAGGTGGGCCTGCGCGTGCCGCTGCTGGGCGGTGACGGCTGGGACTCCGACAAGCTGTACGAATTGGGCGGCTCCGCGCTGGAGGGCAGCTACTTCTCCAACCACTACTCGCCGGACAACCCGGACCCCGTCGTGCAGAACTTCCTGAAGAAGTACAAGGCCGCCTACGGCAGCGTGCCGGACAGCGTGGCGGTGCTGGCGTACGACGCCGGGCGCCTGCTGGTGGATGCGATGAAGCGCGCGCCGGACACGTCAGGCCCCGCGCTGCGTGACGCCATCGCGGCCACGAAGGACTTCCCGGGCGTGGCGGGCACCATCAACCTGGACGCCAACCGCGACGCGGTGAAGCAGGCCGTGGTGATGAAGGTGGAGGGCGGCAAGGCGGTGTTCGTCACCACCGTGAAGCCGTAGGCCGCCCCACCCGCTTCCGGCCGCCCGTCCCCGGCGTCAGGGGATGGGCGACTGGATGATGTAGTAGATGGACTGGAAGTAGGTGTTGAGGGCCCGCAGCAGCTGGATGAGGAACGGCCAGCTCAGCACGGTGAAGCCGAAGAACCCCGCCGTGATGACGCCGTACTCCGACATGGCCTGCCCGCGCCGGAGGGCCCGCTTCAGGCTAGTGCGCGTGTTCTTCACCGGGTGCCTCCATCGTCGTGTTGCCGCTCTTGCCCGTGCGGCACTTGTTCACGCACTTGTCCTTGGCCTGGCCGGCGACCTTCGTGCAGTAGGGCTGCGCGTTCTTCGCCTTCTCCTTGCAGACCTTCTCGAACTTCATCTTGTCCTCCGCGCAGCGGCGCTCGCAGCTGACGCCGGCGAAGGCCTGGCCTCCCCACAGCAGCGCGCCCACGCCCAGCGACAGGACCCACATCCGCTTCGTCGAAAGGTTCATCATCCGCTCTCCGCGCGCCGCGTTCATGGCGCGCCCTGGGCTCGCATCAGCGACAGGTGGAACTCCACGTCGCGCCGCGCGGCAGGTTGCCGCAAAGTGGCCTGTCCGCGCAGGCCTTCGCGCGTCAGGGTCAGCTCGGTCTCCTGGAAGCCCGCCGGGCGGGCCTCGGACACGCTCCACCCCTGGTCGCGCAGGAGCGCCTGGTAGGCCTGCTCCGCGTCGGGGAGCGCGGTGTCGGGCAGCCGGCCTGACACGGTGACGTTCGTGGCGCCCTCCATCTTGAGCGACAGGGACGCCGCGTCCTGGAGGCCCTTGGGGACCGGCACGCCCGCGGGGATGCGGTTGCCGGCGCGCTCCAGGTAGTTGCGCATGCGCGCGGAGGAGACGAAGACAAGGGTCTCATCCCCCTGGCGCAGCGTGGACATCAACCGGACCTCGTCGTCCTTGGGGACCCAGTAGCCCACGTAGCCGGCGTTGTCGTTGAAGCGCAGGCCCACCACGGGCAGGCCCTCCCCCAGCAGGAACTGGCGGTAGTGCTGCAGCACCTGATCCGACGAGTCCTTCGTGGCGAACCACGACACCGCGATGGGCGTGCCCGGGCCCAGGTAGTCCGCGGCCAGCGCCTCCGGACGTCCACCGTTGGGATAGGGCGGGAAGTACGTCAGCGTGCGCGCCAGGATGGCTTCATCCTGCTTCGAGCGCCCCGAGCCCCGCGGCGTCTCCTGGTCCAGCGCGTCCGCGGCGGCCTCCGCCCGCTCCAGCTCCGTGCGGGTGTTGCCGTAGCGCGCCTCCTCCCAGCCCATCCCGATGAGCATGCCCGCCACCGACACCGACACCAGCACCGCGGCGGTGCGGAAGGCGGGGTGCGTGGCCAGCGACTTCAGCACGACTCCGCGTCCTTACAGCCCATGTACCAGTCACCGCGCTCGCCGTGCTTGTACGTGTTCTGGTTCTTGTCCTGGTCCCAGTCGCGCCACTCCTGGTTGAAGTAGCGGGTGCTCCCCTCCTGGTCCACGGTGTTGGCCGGGGTCTGCATGTTGGCCAGGTGCGGGTGGATGGAGATGTACGGGTCTTCGGGCGAGTCCTCGAACATGTACAGCATGGTGCCGTCCAGCAGGTCCTCCGTGATCTTCTGCCGGAAGTCCTGCATATAGGTGCGCATGGCGTTGTACGTGGGGACGCTCGTGTACTGGTTCTTCATGCGGTCGTACATCTCACCGCTGGAGTCGGAAGGAGAGATGTCCGCGTCCTGGGTCAGCGCCCAGGTGTCGGTGAGGATCCCCATGGTCTCCTTCTTGAGGAAGTAGGCGTTGGCCTTGGTGCCCTCCTGGGCGTTGCTGTGGACGTTCTCCACGCCCTTGTCCTTCCAGTTCTCCCGGGTCAGCTTCACCTTGCTGAACTCCGGCAGGAACTCCTCGGGCAAGAGGTAGTTCTCCACCACGGCGCGGGCCTCGCAGAAGATGAGGCCGCCGTTGGTGAACTCGCCCTGGTAGTCGTCCGAGAGGCCGCCCAGGCCCGCGGCGCCCGTGTCCGGAGCACTGCACGTCACCTGCTGGGCGTTGTCGTTCATCCAGCAGACGTGCGCGACGACCGCCAGGTGGTGGTCCGTGTCCTCGCAGTCCGCGTAGTTGCTGCCGGACATGACATCCGGCCGGTCGATGCCGGACTCGTGGTCGCAGTACGTGAGGCGGGCGTTGTGCTGCACGTTGGAGCTGCCGCCCTGGGGGCCCGTGCCACCGCCACCGCTCTGCTTGAGGCCCTTCGTGTAGTCCTGCGTGGTGAAGTCCCAGATGGTCGTCACCGCGGCCTCCTGGTTGTCCAGCGAGTAGCGCAGGAGGTCGTCCAGGAAGAGCGCGTACATGAAGATGGGGATGAGCGCGACCATGGAGAGCGCCATCTCCACGGAGGCGGCGCCGCGGCGTCCCCTGCGCGACGGGTGCGGAGTGCTCATAGGGCCAGGTCCTTGGCGTTCGCGAGCTGGGCGGCGTCCGAGTTGCCCGCCCGGTTCAGCACCTGCGCGGCCTCCTGGGCGGAGAACGGGTGCAGCTTCACGCGCCAGTAGGGGTTGAAGAGGCCCGGGGCCTCCTTCCAGCCGTTGGGCCCCAGGCGGTGGTAGTAGACGAGCGCCTTGGAGAGCGCCGCGCCCTCACCGGGAGCAAGCCGCAGCTGCCCGTCGCCCTGGGCGCCGTGCGTGAGCGTGAAGCTGCCGTTGGAGTTGAGCTCCCAGGGCGCCTGGGCCCCGCCTCCCACGAAGAACTGCTTGGTGACGTAGCTGTAGACGCGCGGCTGGCCCCAGTCGCGGGAGGGGTCGTCGCTGGCGCGGAACTTCATGAAGCAGTTGCCGTTGCTCGAGCAGCCCATCAAGTCCTTGGTGTTGATGCCCTTGAACTTGTCGTGCTGGTCGGTGTGCGCGCCGGAGGGCTCGTGGCTGCCGCCGTTCTCACTGCTCGCCACCAGGGCTTCGTAGCCGCCGGTGCCGAAGCCGTGGCGCCACTGCTGGATGAGGCGGCCGTGCTCGTCCGCGACCACGACCTTGCCCTCGTTGCCGGTGACCTGGCCAGGGCCGTGGATGTTGCTCTTGGTCTGGGTGACCTTCGCCGTCCCCTTGTGGCCCACCGCCATGTGGGTGCCCTCGCCGGGGATGTCCTTGAGCAGGTCCTGGATGAACTCGCTTTTGTAGTAGGTGGGCAGCCCGTTCATGATGACCGGCAGGCTGCGGTTGGCGGCCCAGCCGGGGCGGGACGCGTTGGCGATCTCCGTCATCACCTGCGCCCGGGACTTGGTGCTGGAGTTGGCGGCGCGCGAGCAGTTCATCCCGTCCACCGCGCAGTCGAACTCATCCGCGTTCATCCCGCCCACGCCGGACTCCAGCTCGCTGGCGCCGGGGACGTTCTTCTCGGTCAGCTGGGACAGGTCCGCGGACTGGCCGTCGCGCAGCGCGTTCTTGGCGGCCCGGTGGACCGTCTGCTGGGAGGCGTGGATCCTGTTCGCCATGTTGTCCAGCTCCTCGATGACCTTGTTGAAGGAGCTCTCGACGCCCTGGACCTTCTGGTCGTAGTCGCTGGCCTTGGAGCTGTAGTCCATGGCGATCATCAGCGCTTCAATCGCGTCGAAGCAGTGCTGGAAGTTGTAGGGCGGGCACTGCGCCACCTCCATGGCGGCGATGATGAAGAAGCTCATCTGCCCGGCGCGCATCATCTCGCCGGTGGCGCTGGCCGCGGCCATGTAGCCGTGCACGGACGTCATGCCCACGTAGGTGGACGCGATGGCCCGGTTGCTGGCCGCGTAGTAGTTGAGCGCGCGCGCCTCCACGACGCCCATGGAGTACGCGAGCGCGTCGCTGTGCTGCTGCAGGCTCATCTTCTGCCGCAGGGCATGGCTCAGGTTGAAGCTCAGCGTCGTCATCAGCGCGAGCAGCAGGAACGACAGACACGCGAGCACCAGGGCCTGGCCCCGGTGGCGGCGCTTGGGCCGGGAGGCGGACCTCACGGTTCGAACGGGAAGATGCATTCGTTCCTCTCCGGAAGTTCCTTCTGGGTGAGGTAGAGATTGGAGTGCATCCGCATGATGTACGTGGCGCGGATGGGCAGGATGTAGAGCTTGTTGTCCGCGGCGGAGTCGTACTTGGACATCTTCTTGACGATGAACTCGTTACGGTCCGAGTCCTTGCCCAGGCGCAGCACGTACGGCAGGTCGCGGCCGCGCGCGATGTTGTAGATGACGACGTCCGCGAACGGGATGGGCAGGCGGTAGTTGAACGTCACCTGCACGCTCAGCTTGGTGCGCAGGCTGTCCGCCCAGCCGCCTTCACCGGAGGCGACCCGCGGATCATCGAAGTCCATCTCCTTGTTGTCGTGGGAGCCGGAGCCCAGGTCCCCCTTGAGGGGGTTGCAGATGGTGACCTCCGCGAACTTCAGACCGGAGGCGTCGCCCATCTGGTTCTTGCCGATGTCGCCGCCCTCGAACTTGGACTTGAAGTCGCTGGCGCTGGTGATGGGCTTGATGATCTCCGCGCCCCCGCTGGCGGCCGTGCTCACCATGGGCAGGAGCACCGCCAGGGCGGCCTTCTCCATGGTGGGGATGTCCGCGTTGTGGATGGAGCCGGCGCGCACGGCCTTGTAGGCCGCGTACTTCGTCAGGAGCCGGGCCTGGTGCATCAACCCCAGCTGGAGGATGCCCAGCAGCATGAACACGAACAGGGGCAAGACGATGGCCGTCTCCACCGCCACCTGGCCTGATTCACCGCCGCGCCTCATGCTTCGCCCCTGTACTGAAAATACCCCAAGGTGGGAGGCTTCCCGACCCATTGTGCCGTTACCATACCGCCCGTAGGTTCGGCGGGAATCGGCCAAGTGGCCGGGAATGCAGGCCCGGCCTCCGGGCTTGCGGACATTATCGGGCCGGCCGGGTCCCGGGGTGCTTGACGCTGTGCGCTGGCCATGGTTGGCACGCCCATCCGCGTTGAGCGCAGGGAGCGAAATCAATGAACTGGCACGTGGCGAAGCGAATGGGCGTGGTGCTGGCGGTGGCGTTGCTGGCAGCCTGCTCGGATGAAGGGGACGGCAACCCGGACGGCGGCGGCGGTCCCGACGGCGGCACGATCACTGCGTCCGCGGGTCCGGGCACGGGGACGTCCAAGGCGAAGCCGGAGGGCGCGCCCTTCACGCTGCCGGCGGGCATCACGCTCGAGACGCCGTTGAAGAGCTTCTACACCGAGGACCCACTGGACTGCGACGACAAGGACAAGGAGGACGCCAAGGGCGGCGGCGGCTCCGTGACCCTGTGCCTCATCTTCCGCAACACCACCGGCGGCCCCATCACGGTCACGCTGCCCCCCGGCCTCATGCTCGTCTCCGAGAGCACGAAGATCCAGAACGGCCTGCTGGTGAAGCAGACCACCATCGAGGTGCCGGCGGGTGAGCGCTACTTCGTGCCCCTGTTCCTGTACTGCGCCAACCAGGACCGGGAGACCAGCGGCGTCGGCGACGACTACACGCTGGGCCCCATCATCGGGTACGAGGGCTTCCAGGAGCTGTACTCGCTGCTCGCGGGCAAGCAGCTGACGCGCGAGGACGACGTGGCCATCCAGCTGGCCGTCACCCACCTGACGAACGGCGAGGGGCTGTCCGCCGCCGACCGCGCCGCCCTCCGCGCGATGTAGCCGCCTGGGTTCTGACGCCCGGCGGGGCTCACTTCCGCCGGGCGATCTCCTGGATGAGCGCCACGTAGCGGCGCTGCTGGGGGTTGAGCTTGAAGGCCTTGCGCAGGGCGTCCTCCGCGAGCGCCCACTGGCCCTCGCCCCGGGCCACGTCGCCCAGGAAGGCCCAGCCCTCCTCCAGGCCGGGCTCCTGGCGCGTCAGCTCCTGGAGCTCCTGGAGCACCAGCCGGCCGTGCGCCTCCGGCTTCATCAGGTAGCGCGCCCAGGCGCGGTGGGCCTGGTAGAGCGGCCGGGGGTCGATGTCGCAGGCGTATTCGAAGTACTCGAAGGCGCCCGCGAAGTTGCGCGCCTCCAGGCGCCGCTTGGCTTCGTCGAACTGGGTGGTGGCGTCCAGCAGGTCCGTGCGGATGCGGAACTGCTCCGCGGTGGAGGGCCGGCCGGTGTTCTGGCGGGCCTTCTCCCGGTGCGCCTGCCGGCGCTTCTTCCACAGCGCGTTCTGCTCCGGCTCCGACAGCGCGCCGTAGGCCCGCGCGTACGCGGCGAGCATTCCTTCCGCCTTCTCCTTCAGCTCCGAGGTCTGGAAGCGCAACGGGGAGAAGCGGTCCGCGGCGGCGAGGAACGCCTTGCGCAGCGCCACCGGCTGCACGTCCTCCGGCACGTCCAACAGCGCGAACGGATCCATGCCGCGGTGGTTGAGGAACGCGCCCACGAGCGCGTTGCGCGCGGCCTCGTCCTCGTCCGCGAAGGGCGTGCCGGACAGGGCCTGCTGGGCCGGCACGGGCACCGGCGTGGGGACGGGCTCCGGCGCGGGGACGACAGGGGCCTTGCGGGCCAGCTCCTCCGCGCGCGCGTCCACGTCCTCCGCGAAGCCCGCCACGCCCAGCATGCACAGCGCGTAGAGCCGGCGCAGCACGGAGTCCATGTCGAAGCCGGTGCGCTCCAGCAGCTCGTTGAAGGTGGGGCGCTGGCGCAGGGCCTGGAACAGGCGCGCGTCCTTGGAGGACAGCTTGGGGGCGGACTCCACGCCGGGCATCTGTCCGAAGCGGCGGTCGTCCGTGAAGGTGAAGTGCGTGGCGACGGTGTCGAAGGGCAGCTGGGTGGAGACGCCGGTGAGGATGAGCTGCGCGGTGTTGGCGCGCACGGTGGCGTCCGGGTGCTCCACGTCCGCGATGAGGCGGTACTTCGCCTCCGTCCAGCGGAAGCAGTCCAGGAGCTTGTGCGCCAGGTTCGCCTGGAGCTGCTTGTAGAGGTCGAAGGGGCTGATGAGCCCCTTCTGCACGAGCAGCCCGCCCAGCTGCATGCCCGAGGACACGCTCTCCGCCAGGGACTTCTGGTAGTCGCCTTCCGTCAGGCGGCCCTTCTCCACCAGGTACTTGCCCAGCGTCTCGTGCAGGAGGTTGGAGTTGCACGCCACGGGCGCGCCGTCCTCGAAGGTGATGCGCTTCTCGCGCTGGCGCACCTTGAGCTCCAGCGTGCAGGTGCGCTCCTCCACCATCAGCGCGTGCAAGAGCAGCGGGAAGGGTGTGTCCGCCAGCAGGCCCTCGCGCTGGCGCAACACCTGGGACGGCAGGGGGAACATGCGCGGAAAGCCTACTACTCCGCGTCGTCGCCGCCCATGTCGTCCGCGGCGTAGGGATCATCCTCGTAGACGCCGTAGGGGCTGTAGGTGTCGTGCGTGGGCAGGTAGCGGGTCAGGTACGCCCCCACGCCCATGAACACCAGGGCCACGGCGGCGTACGTCAGCGGGCGGGACGGACGGGCCCGGTATGCCCACCAGCGGTCGCGGCGCTTCTGGAAGCGCGGGGCGACGGCGTACTCGCGCCAGGCGGCGTCGCGGGCCTCCTGCGCCTCCACGTCCAGGCCCTCCTTGTCCAGCGCGCGCGACAGGAGCACGCGCCCCTCCACGGAGCCCTGACGTACCTGGAGGAAGCGCCCCAGGGCCTCACGCGCGCCCTTGAAGTCGCCGCGCTGGAGGCGGAAGCGGCCGCGCTCCAGGTCGATGGCGCCCTGCCGGTAGTCGGCGTCCAGGCGCTCGGCCTCGGTGAGCAGCAGCTCGCCCCGGGGCGCGTCCCCCGCGCCCAGGTAGGCCACGCCCAGGAGGTAGAGGGTGTCCACGTCGTCGTCGCCCGCGTCCAGGTTGGGGCGCAGGAGGTCCACCGCCTCCTGGTAGCGCTTCTGGCCCACGCGGATGTCGGCCAGCTCCGCGCGGGCGCGGCGGTCGTGGGTGTTGGTGAGGATGGTGCCCGCGAGTTCCCCCGCGCGCTGCCACCGCTTGAAGGCGCGCATGGGGCTGGGCAGCACCTGCAACGTGAACCGGTCCGCCGCGAACAGCAGCACGACCAGCAGCCCCAGGGACAAGAGCGGGCTGCCCGTCAGCATCGTGAGGCCCATCCACATCAACCACTTGGTCAGCACGGTCGAATCGTCCTTCCTGGAACCGCCTACAACAGCCGCGCGCAGATGGCGCTGTGCACGTCCGCCCCCCGCTCCGTCAGGGCCAGCCTGCGGCCATGACGCGTGGCGAAGCCGTGGGCCACCAGCCGCTCCACCTCCGCACGCCGGGGCTCCACGGGCTGGCCGTATCGCTCACAGACGGCCTCCCAGTCCACCCCCGACACCAGGCGCAGGCCCATGCTCAGCCGCTCGGCGAAGAGCTCCTCGGGGCCCAGGTCCTCGCGGCTCGCCTCCGGCAGCCGGGTCTCCTCCACCGCGCGCAGGTAGGCCTCCGGACTCCGGAGGTTCACGTAGCGGTGGGCCGTGGGGGACAGCAGCATGCCGGTGGCGCCCACGCCCAGCGCCAGGTACTCGCCGCCGGTCCAGTAGAGCGCGTTGTGCCGGGAGCTGAAGCCGGGGCGCGCGTGGTTGGACACCTCGTAGCGGGTGAGGCCGTGGGCGCCGTACACGTCGCGCACCGTCTGGGCCATGGCCACCACGTCGTCGTCCTCCGGCAGGGAGAGCTCGCCGCGGTCCAGCTGCTTGGACAGCGGCGTGGACTCCGCCAGCACCTCGCGCTCCACCGTCAGCGCGTAGGTGGACAGGTGCTCCGGCTCCAGCGCCACCGCGCGGCGCGCGTCCGCCTCCACCTGCGCGACCGTCTGGCCGTGCACGCCGTAGATGAAGTCCAGCGCCACCACGGGGAAGTCCGCCTGGCGCGCCGCCGCCACCGCGCCCTCCACCATGCCAGCGTCGTGCGCGCGGCCCAGCGCCTTCAGCGTCTGTGGCTGGAAGGACTGCACGCCCAGCGACAGCCGGTTGATGCCCGCGGCGCGGTAGCCGGCGAAGCGCTCCGCGTCCGCGCGCTCCGGGTTGCCCTCCAGGGAGACTTCCAGCCCGGGGGCGAGCGACATGCGCGCGGCGATGCCCTCCAGCACGCGCGCCACGTAGCGGGGGTGCCACAGGGACGGCGTGCCGCCGCCCAGGAAGAGGGACTCCAGCGGCTTTACGCGCAGCGACGGGTCCGCGGCGAGGCGAGCGTCCAGCTCCGCCAGCACCGCGTTCGCGTAGCGCTCCTCCGGCACCTGGCGCGCCACCGCCACCGCGAAGTCGCAGTAGGGGCACTTGGCCAGGCAGTACGGGAAGTGCAGGTACAGCCCGAAGCGGGCCGCCTGCATGCCCGTCAATGGGTCCGTGGGCGCGGCGAAGGACATGGAGGTCCAACCTCTACTTCAAGGCCTTCAATTGCGCTTCCAGCCTCGCCACCTTCGCCTTGGTGCTGGCAGCCGATTCGAGCGCTGCCTCGGCCGCCATCAGCTTGCGCTTCATGGAGGCCACGTCCGCCCTGAGCTGGTCGCGCTCCGCGGCCCAGTCCGCGGGCACGCCGGCGCTGGCAGCGGGCGCCTCCGCGAGCTTCGCTTCGAGCCCCTGACGGGCCGCCTGCTCCCCTTCGAGCGCGGCGCGAGCCTCTTCCAGCTGCGCCTCCAGCGCCGCCTTCACGCCCTGCTCCTCCAGGAGCGTGACGTCGGCCTGCGCGACCTTCGCCTCCAGCAGTGCCCTGGCGCCCTGCTCCGACGCGAGCTTCGCTTCGAGCGCGGCCTTCGCCGCGTCCAGGTCCTTCACGCGGGCCGCCTGCGCTTCGGCGACGCGCCGCTTGGACTCGGAGGCCTCCAGCGCGCCCTCCACCATCTTCACGCGCTGCTGGAGCCGGTCCACCTTGTCCGCTTCCGCGCGGGCCGCCTCCAGCTGCTCGTTGAGGGAGACCAGCTCCTCGCGCTGGCCGTCGTGCCCCGCGCTCAGCGCCTCGGCGCGGCCCTCGGCCTCGGCGGCCTGCACCCGGGCGTCCGCGATCTCCGCTTCCACCGCCTCGCGGCGGGCGCGCTCCAGCGCCAGCTCCTCCTGGGCCTTGGCGACCAGGGCCTGCTGGCGCTGCACCTCCGCCTCGCGCTGGCCCGCGGCCGTCTCCAGCATGGACGCGCGCGCGGAGAAGCCCACGCGCTCCGCCTGCGTGGTGGCGAGCTTGCGCTCCACGGCGGCGAGCTGCTCCTGGTGCGCTTCGCGCTCGGCCTGCGCGGCCGCGACCTGGGCGGTGAGCTCCGCCAGCTGGGCCTCCAGCGCGGCGGCCTTCGCCTCCGCCTCGTGCACCCGGCCCTCGGCTTCGTGCACCGCTTCGCCGAGCGCCGCCGCGTCCGACTCCATCCGGTCGCGCAGCGAGACCTGCTCGACCTCCGCGGCCTCCAACACCTCACGCAGCGAGGCCAGCTCCGACTCGGCCATGCGCGCGCGGACCTCCGCGGCCTCCACCTCGGCGCGCGCGGCTTCACGCGCCTGGGCCACCTCCGCCTCCAGCTCGCGCACGCGCGCCTGGACCCGGGCGGCCTCCGCGGCGCGGCCCTCCAAGGCGCTCCGGAGCGAGGGCAGCTCCGCGGCCTCCGCCGTGCGCGCGGTGAGCGCGGCGCGCAGCCCCACCGCGTCCGCGTCCTTCAGCGCGAGCGCGCGCTCCAGCTCCGTCACCTGCGTCTGGAGCGTCTTGAGCCCGTCCTCCACCACCGCGAGCTGCCGGCGCGCGGCGTCCCGCTCGCCCTCCATCCCCTTCGCGTGGGCGTGCGCCTCCTCCAGCGAGCTGCGCGACCAGTCGCTCTCGCTCTCCAGGGCCCCCATGGCGCCCTTCGCCTCCGCGAGCGCCGTCTCCAGCTGGCTGATGTTGAGCGCCTGCGCGTCGCGCTCGGTGGTCAGCCGCTCCACGTCCGCGAGCACCGACTGGTACTGCTCCTGGACCGCCTCCAGCGCGCCCTGCGCCTCGGACTTGCCGGAGGCCAGCTCCGCCACGCGGTCCTGCGCGAGCCCCAGCGCCTCCTTCGCGCCGACCAGCTCCTCCGCCATCGCCCCGCGCGACTCGCGCTCGGCGTGGAGCTCCTCCGTCAGCCGGGGGAGCTCCGACTCCACCTCCGCCAGCGCGCGCGTGAGGTCCTTGCGGTCCGCCTCCGACGCGGCGAGCTCCGCCTCCAGCGAGGCGACCTTCGCCTGGGCCAGCTTCAGCCGCTGCTCGTCCTGCGCGGACGGCGCCGGAGCACCGCCGCCGCCCTCCTTGCGCGCCTTCTCCAGCGAGGCCTTGAGCTGGGTGACCTCGCCCTCGCGCTCGGCGTACAGCGCGCGCGCCCGGGCCAGGGTCTCCGTCTTCTGCTTCAGGATGCCCCGGAAGAACTCCAGCTTGTCCTCCGCCGAGCCGCCCATGGGCAGCCGGGGCTCCGCGGGCTCCGCGAAGGGGTCTCCCTTGCCGGGGCTGCGCGCCGCGGCCGCCGGGGACGGAGGCGTGGTCGTGGGCAACCCTCCACCGCCGATGGGCGCGGGGGTCGTGGGCACCCGGGCGGCCGGCGCGGCGGCCGGGGATGCGGGCAGGCC
>NZ_RAWC01000131.1:0-25156 GCF_003611685.1 Corallococcus sp. CA049B
CCCCAGGGCGCCCTCGAGGTCCAGGGCCGCGTCGTCGACCTCCAGGGTCGGCCCGTCTCCGGCATCGAGGTCTCCGCCTCCGTCCCGCTGCCCGGGGAGACCCTGACGGAGCTGCCGTGTGACGCGGACGAGCCCGACGTGTCCCTGACCTCGGAGGAATGCTTCTTGTCCCCCGCCAACCTCTGGATCCGGGAGCTGGTGGAGGCCCACCGGGGCGGTGCCTTCGTCCTGTCGCGCACCACCTCCGCGCAGGACGGTTCCTTCACCCTGGAGGGCCTGCCCCAGGGGACGGTCACCCTCTGGGCCCTGGGCGCCCAGGGCGCGGGGCTGCGGGAGGACGTCGCCTCCGGCACCCGGGACGTGACGCTGGAGCTCGAAGCCAGCCAGCCGCTCACGGGCCGCGTGGTGGACGATGACGGCGCCCCGCTCTCCCAGGTCCAGGTGACCGTGCTGCACCTGGGCACGGCGCGCTTCTTCGACACAAGGACCGGCGCGGACGGCCGCTTCTCCGTGGGCCCCCTGCCCGACGACACCTATGGCCTGCTCGCCGCCCAGCAGGGACGCATCACCGTGTGGATGCGAGGGATGGCCGTGGGTCCCCTGCCGGAGGACGTGGTGCTGTACACGCCCCGGCGCATGGTGGGCACCGTGGTGGACGGCGAGCACCCCGTCGCTGGCGCCACCGTCACGGTGGCCGACACCGATCTCGTCGCCACCACCGACGCCCAGGGGCGCTTCACCTTCGAAGGCCTGTCCCCCGACGAGTACACCCTGGATGCGGAGCAGGGCGGCCTCCAGGCGCACGAGACGGTGGAGGTCAGGGAGGACCAGCGCGAGGTCTCGGTGACGCTGCGCCTGGGCACCGTCTTCCACGTGGAGGCCACCGTGCACGACTCCGCCGGCGCCCCCGTGGCCCACGCCGACGTGAGCGCCGCCCTCCCAAGTGAGCGCGACGAGGACATCGCCCCCCACCGCTTCAAGGCACTCGGCACCACCGACGCGGAGGGCCGCGTGCGCCTGGGCCCGCTCCGGGCCCGCGACTACACCTTCCAGGTGGAGGCGGACCGGATGCTGGACCTCACCGAGACCCGCACCGTCGCCCAGGGCGGCCCCGCGCTGGACTTCGTCCTCTCCCCCGCCATCCTCGTGGAGGGAATCGTCACCAACGCCGCGGGCCAGCCGGTGGTGGACGCCTCCCTGTCGCTGCAGCCCCCGGACCGGAAGCGCAAGATCAGCGCGCCTCCGCCCGTGTACGCGCGCTCGTTCATCCTGAGGCCCCCGTCCTACGAAGCGCCCCTCACCTTCGACGCCACCTCCGACGAGGAGGGCCACTTCGCCATCAAGGTGGACCAGCCCCTCTCCGGCGCCCTCACCATCGAGGCCGAAGGCTACCTGCCGCGCACGCTCCAGGTCCGCGCCCCCACGTCCGGCCTGAAGCTCGCCCTGGACTCGGGCGCCACCGTGCGCGGCACCGTGACGAGCTCGGGCGGCACGCCCGTCAACGAGGTGGACGTCTCCCTGGAGCGGCAGGAGCCGGAGCCTCCAGAAGGAAAAGAAGAAGAAGACGGCGCGTCCGGCGGCGAGCGCACCACCTTCGCGGGCTCCACGGACGAGGACGGCCGCTTCGACATCAAGGGCCTGCCGCCCGGCACCTATGCCGTGTGGATGCGGACCACCACGGGCGGCTACGAGCGCCACCTGCCCGACCGCGTGGTGCTGCGCGGCTCGGAGACCGTGGAGCTGGCGCTGCGCCTGGACATGGACGGCCGGGCGGGCGGCATCGTCGTGGACGCGGAGGGCCGGCCCCTGGCGGACGTCGCCGTGGAGGCCGTCGCGAAGGAGGAGGAGGACAGCACCGGCCGCGGGTACTCCCCCCTCTCCGCCACGACGGGCCCGGACGGCCGCTTCGTCCTGGAGCCGCTGGTGCGCGACTGGGACTACGAGCTGACAGCGGAGAAGCCGGGCTACGCGAGGCCCAAGCCGCCCCGGAAGGACCACCCCGACGAGGGCCCGGACAACGAGACCTTCGACCAACTGAGAGCACGGCACCTGCGATGGCTGGAGGAGCGGGAGGGCCCCAAGCTCATGGCCCGCGCGGGGAACATGGAGGTGCGCATCACCCTCGCCTTCCAGGGCCGCATCACCGGCCGCCTGGCCAGGAAGGACGGCACGCCCATCACCCGCTTCACCGTGAACGAAGAGGCGGTGCGCGACCCGAAGGGCGCCTTCACCGTCTTCGTGGACGAGCCCGGCCCCCAGCACCTCACCTTCGAGGCGCCGGGCCACGCCCTCACCCAGCGCGACGTGGACGTCCCCGCCGGCCGGAACGTGGACCTGGGCACGGTGCGCATGGAGGCGGGCCACATCATCCAGGGCCGCGTGGTGGACGACGCCACCGGCGCCCCGCTGGCCGGCGTGTCCATCTCCCTGTCGCTGCCGGCGGAGGACGCCGCCAACGCGGAGCAGGCCAACTCCTTCGCGGACGTCGACACCGGCCCGGACGGCACCTTCCAGCTGCCCGCCGTGGAGTCCCGGCCCTACCTGCTCACCGCGCAGGAGGCGGAACACGCGCTGCTCGAGCGCATCGTGGGCCCCACCGAGGACACGCTGGAGCTGCGCCTGCCCATCTCCACCCGCCTGGAGGTCACGGCGCGGGACGCGCAGGGCCGGCCGTCGGGGGACGTCCTGGCGGCCGTCTCGAAGGCGAACCCGGAGAAGGAAATCTCCGCCCCGGCGATGGACGGCGTGGCCCTGTTCCGCGACCTGGCCCCGGGCGACTACGTGGTGAAGATCGCGGGCGGGAACACCGGCAAGGCCGTGCCTCGCGTCGTGCGCGTGGAGCCCCATCGCGTCAACCGGGTGGACCTGCCGCTGTCGACGACGGGGAGCATGCTGAAGCTGCGCTGGGGCGAGCGCGGCAGGCAGGGCACCTCCTACCTCCTCCCCGGCCGGGTCCCCGCGCCGCCCGAATCGGCCTCCGCCACGGACGTGCGGTGGCTGCGCGAACAGGCACTCCCCGCGCTGATCCCCAGCATCGGAGGGCACTGGGTCCTCGTCCCTCCCGGGCCCTACACGCTTCTCGTGTTGCAAGAACGTGAGGGACGCTGGCTCTCGTTCCGCGAGGACGTGACGGTGGGCCCGGGCACCCCGCGGGACACGCAGGAGGTGGAGGTCCCCGCGCTTCCGTGGTGAGGCGGGTCCGACATGCCTCGCGGTCCAGGGGAGCTGTGTTAAACCCCACGTATGACCCCGAGTGACGCGCTGAGCGCAGCAGACCTCGAACGTCTGGCCAGGGCGGAGGCACCGGACCTGGCCGAGTCCGTGCTGGCCTTCCTCGACCAGCCGGACCGCACGTCGGACACGCCGCTGCCGCAGGGCGCGCTGTCCTTCGACGCGCTGAAGCAGCTCTTGGAGCAGGCGCGCGCGAGCGACGACAAGCCGGGCCGCCGCAAGGGCTCGCATGAGGCGTGGCAGCGCTTCCTCGCGCAGAAGGACGTGCCGCTGCCGCCGCGCCTGCTGCTCGCGGACCTGCTGGTGTCCCTCTACGAGAAGAACACCGAGCCCGCGAGAGCCGCCCTCATCACGCTGGTGAAGGAAGCGCCGCTGAAGTTCGGCCTGTGGGCGGGCCTCAAGCGCATCTACAAGCTGGCGGAGGCGGGCCACGACGCGGAGATGTTCGGCGCGCTGGCCTGGCGCTTCGACACCGAGCGCGGCGGACGCCGTCACCGCGAGGTCAGCGGCGGCACCCTCACCTATCTCCAGCGCCGCGCGTGGCGCTTCCTGCGGCACCTGGGCGCGGCCGTGCCGGAGCTCTACCCGCAGTTCGCGGTGGAGGTCCTGCGGCACTACGACCTGGACACCACGTGGTCGCAGTGCTGGGTGGCGCACCACATCTGGGCGCACAACAGCAAGGGCTACTCCGCGTCGCGCTTCGCCATCCAGCCGCCCAACGACATGGTGAAGCAGCGCATGTACCCGGACGCGTGGAAGCGCTCGCCGGACGCGCTGATGCGGCTGTTGGACACGTGCCAGTCGGACCCCGCCGCGAAGTTCGCCATCCAGGGCCTGCGCAAGGACTTCCCGGAGGCGCTGCGCAAGGTGACGCCCGCGTGGCTGGACCGCCTGGCGCGCCGTCCGCTGGGCAGCGCGCACGACTTCCTGGTGGAGACGCTCCAGGGCTCGCCGGACTTCCACCAGGGCAAGCTGCGCGCGGCCGGGCTGCATGAGGCGGTGCTCGCGCTGCTCTTCTCCCCCAGCGACAAGGCCCGCGCCTACGCCATCGAGTACGCGCGAGGCCACGCGCAGGACCTGGCCGCGGACCGGCTGGCGGACCTGGTGGAGAAGGGCGCGGACGACGTGCAGAAGTTCGCCGCCGCCGCCTTGGAGAAGCACAAGCCGCGCGACCTGGGCCTGCCGCTCCTGGGCCGGCTGCTCGTGTCCAAGCCCACCGCGGCGTTCGCGGCGAAGTCGCTGGAGCAGTCCTTCGACCGCGCGGAAATCACCCACGACTTCCTGCGCGAGCTGCTCTGGGGCAAGCAGCAGCAGCTCGACTGGGCGAAGAACTACGTCTCCGCGAAGTACGCGGCCGGGGAGATGCCGGCGGACTTCTGGAAGGTGACGCTGACGGAGGCGAAGCAGCGCTCGTCGCGCCAGCGCATCGTGGAGGACACGGCGATGAAGGCCCTGTCCACCTACAAGCCGGCGGACATCGGGCCGGAGTGGCTGCTGGACCTGGTGGCGCACCCGCGCCTGGGCCGTCAGGCGGCGCAGTGGCTCACCCGCGCGGACAGCCTTCCGGGCCTGGACGTGGAGCGCGTGAAGGCGCTCGTCTTCAACGGCAAGTTCCGCGGCACGGCGCTGGAGCTGCTGGGCAACCGCAAGCTCTTCACCGCGCGGCAGCTCACGGTCCCCTGGCTGCTGGCGCTGGCGCGTCGGGCGGATCCGCAGCTGCACGACTTCGCGCACCGCTACCTGCTGGCGAACGTGGTGCCCGCGGACTTCAGCGACACGGGCGACGCGGACGCGGGCCTGGAGCGCCTGTTCGACCTGGCGCTGGGCGCGAAGCAGCCGCCGCCGGTGCGCGCGTTCGCGCAGACGTACCTGCGCTGCCACCACCCGGGCATCGGGCCGGAGCAGCCGGAGTCCAAGTCCTACGAGCTGCGCCCCCGCGCGCCGCGCAAGGCGTACTCGGCGGAGCGGCTGTGGCCGGCCCTGTTCGACGCGCGCGACGACGTGCGCCGCTTCGCGCTGACCATCGCCCGCTCGGAGCTGCGCGCGTGGGGCTACCAGACGCGCGTGTACGAGCTGGCGGACTCGGACGCGAAGGAGATCCGCAACCTGGCCTACGACGCCCTGCTCAACGCGGGCGAGCCGGGCGCGGACGCGCGCCACACGCTCCAGCCTGATGAGCTGGACGCGGGCAAGGTGTTCGCGCTCACGGAGTCCACCAAGCGCAGCACGCGTGAAGTCGCCGTGGAGCTCATCCGCCGACACTACGCTCGGCTGGGCGGCGCGGAGCGGCTGTCCGGCCTGATGCAGAGCGCGGACCGCGAGGTGGGCCTGTTCGCGGTGCGGCTGCTCTGGGAGAAGCACCGTCCGATGCACCTGCCGGAGGGCTGGAAGCCCGCGGGCGGCGGCAAGGACGAGCGCGAGGCGGGTGGCACCACGCGCTTTGGCGACGTGGAGGCGCTGCGCACGTTCCTGCGGCGCATGATGTTCGGCCTGCCGCCCGGGCGCGCGAAGGAAGCGCGCGAGGGCGACGTGCAGCGCCGGCTGTCCGCGAGCGTGGCCAAGCGCCGAGTGGTGGAGCTGGTGCGCGACCTGGGCCTGGAAGACGAGAGCTTCGCGCGAGTGGTGGCGCCCGTGCTGGGCGAGTTCACCGGCTCCGTGGCGAAGGGCGAGTGGCAGAGCTGCCTGGCCTCGCTGGTGCAACTGCGTGCGGCACACCCGGGCGTGCAGCTCGGCGGCATCTAGGACAACGACACCATGGCCAACCTCTCCATCGGCAACATCGAGAAGGTCCGTGCGCTCGCCGCCAATGCGCGCCTGCTGCTCGTAGGCGGCACCCGCGCCGCCGCCGACAGCCGCCTGACCGCGTACGATGCGGCATCCAACAAGGTCCTGTGGACTTCGCCGCTGCCCGCGCACGTCCTGGGCGTGGCGCTGTCCGGCGAGCAGTTCGCCGCGGCGGGCGCGGACGGCACCGTGCGCTTCGGGTCGCTCACCGACGGCACCGTGAAGTTCCAGCTGCACAACGCGCACCCGGGCGGGTGCACGGCGGTGGCGGCGAGCCCCGACGGCAAGGTGCTCTACACGGCCGGCGCGGACGGCTTCGTGCGCGCGTGGGACTGGGAGAGCACGAAGAAGCTGAAGGAGTGGAGCGCGTCCTCGCAGCCGCTGCGCGCGGTGGCGGTGGACCCCACGCACACGTACGTGGCCTGCGCGGGCGATGACAGCGTGGTGCGCTCGTTCACGGTGGCGACGGGTGCGCGCCGGGACATGCCGGGCCACGAGGGCGCGGTGCGGGCGCTGGCCTTCACCCCGCGCGACGGGCGGCTCGTCTCCGCGGGTGACGACGGCAAGCTGCGCATCGGCTACCTGGTCGGCGCGGTGGAGTTCGAGGTTCGCGGCGACAAGGACAGCGGCCACGCGGGCTCCGTGCTGGGGCTGGTGTTCCCGCCCACGCCGCAGGCGGAAGCGGGCCAGGACCCGGCGGAGCGCATCGCGTCCGTGGGCAGCGACGGCAAGCTGAAGGTCTGGCGGCTGGACGAGCGCCGCAAGCCGCGCACCTTCGAGCTGGGCAGCAAGGCGCTGAACGCGGTGGCCTTCGCGCCCCCGGCGAACCCGCGCCAGGCGAAGCAGCTCCTGGGCTACCTCTTCGTGGCCGGCGAGGACCGCCGCGTCACGCGCATCACGCTGGGCACGGACGGCAAGCCCACGGACGAGACGACGGCGTTCGGCCACGGCTTCGACGTCTTCAACGAGGCGCTGAAGGCCGCCCTCCCCCGCCGCGAGGCCGCGGTGAAGGAGGCGGTGGCCCTGCTGGAGCCGGAGGCGCTGGACTTCGTCCTGGGCGTGCTGTCCTCGGACAAGGACATCGCGGCGCGCCGGCTGGCGGCCACGGAGCTGGGCAACCACGGCCGCACCGCCGCGCGCCCGAAGCTGCGCGACCGCCTCAACGACGACGACAAGACGGTGCGCGCCGCGGCGCTGGACGCGCTGGTGAAGCTGGAGACGGAGTCCCCACTGGCGGCTCCCCGCGTGGCGCTGGACTCGCGCTTCGTGGACACGCGCGTGCAGGGCCTGCGCCTGCTGGCGAAGCAGGGCAGCGTGTCGCCGCTGGTGCCGGGCCTCATCGCCAGCAAGCTGCCGGACACGAACGCGGAGGTGGGCACCGCCGCGCTGGACGCGCTCACCACCGTGTCGCCCAAGGGCAGCACGGAGCCGCTGAAGCTCGCCTTCGAGCGCGGCCCCGCGGCCCTCAAGGTGGAGGTGCTGCTGCGCGCGTCGGTGGCGGGCCTGCTGGGCGACCCGCGCCTGCAGCCGCTGGTGGCGCGCGCGCTGGACGACGCGGACCGGGACGTGCGCCGCGTGGCCTTCGCGGTGCGGGTGCTGGAGCGCCGCCCGCTGGCCGCCACGCTGGAGGCGAAGGACGAGGAGTTCGCGCGCACGGTGCGGGAAGTGACCCGCATGCTGACCCTCCAGGCGAAGCGCGCGGCCGGAGACACGGAAGCGAAGTCCACCACCGACGCGGAGCTGGCCGCCTCGCGCGAGCAGCTCTTCGGCAAGACGGCCGCCGGCACGGCGCTGACGGAAGCGGACCTGGAGCCGCTGCTCGCCGCCATGGCCTGCCGCATGCCGGACACCGCAGTGCGTGGCGCGCGCGTGCTGGCGCAGCTGGGTGACGGCCGCGCCCTGGGCGCGCTGCTCCAGCTGTCGCGCGAGGACGACGCCGCCATCCGCCGTGAGACGGCCACCGCGCTCCAGGCGTTGCAGGACCCGCGCGCCCGCGAGCGGCTGGTGTGGATGCTGGACGACGCGGACGGGGACGTGCGCGCCGCGGCGCTGGCGGCCGTGGTGGCGCTGGACGTGGATGCGCCGCTGTCCGCCGCGGAGGCCGCGCTGCGCTCCGGTCACGAGGATGTGCGCGTGCGCGGCCTGGACCGGCTGGTGAAGCTGGGCGCCAAGGCGGAGGGCGCGGAAGGCCTGCTGGGCGACGCGCTGGAGGACGAGTCCGCCAAGGTGCGCGGCGAGGCCTTCCGCACGCTGTGGGCGTGGAACGACCAGGAGCCGGTGAAGGCGCTGGACCGCGCGCTGGCGGGCCGCTTCCCGGACCTGCGCACCCGCGCGGTGGAGGTGCTCGCGCAGAAGGGCACCGACGACTGGGCGCTGGAGCGGCTGAAGAAGTCCGTGGAGGACCGCGACGCGGGCGTGGCCACCGCCGCCTACGAGGCGTGGGTGAAGCTGGCCGGCAAGGAGAAGGCGGAGCCGCACCTGGCCGCGCTCAACACCCCGCACCCGGCCCTGCGCGAGAAGGCCGCCAAGGCCTCCGTGCACGCCCCGGCGGAAGCCATGCGCTCCGCGCTGCTCAAGCGCGTGCAGGACGAGCACCTGGACGTGGCCTTCGCCGCGCTGGAGGCGCTGGACAAGCTCATCCCCAACGAGAACGGGCCGCTGCTCGCGGGCATCGCGGCGTCGGCGCTGCCGGTGCGCGTGCGGGCCTCGGAGCTGCTCGCCCCGCGCGGCGCGGAGGACATCATCGAGCCCATGCGCGGGCTCATCACGGACAAGGACCTGGAGCGGATGTACCCGCCCGCCATCCTCGTCCCCCTGCGCATCCGCGCGTCGCGCGCGCTGGCCACGCTGGGCTCGCGGCGCCTCTTGGGCTTCTACGCCACCACGCTCCTGCCCCACGAGGTGACGGACCTCCAGGAGCAGGGCGCGCGCGGCCTCGCCACGGCCAGCCGCCGGGGCGACGAGGGCGCGCTGCTGGACGCGCTGGGCCACTCGCTGGTGGCGGCGCGTTCGTGGGCGGCGGACGGTCTGGCCCGCCTGGGTGACGTGCGCGCGCTGCCGGTGCTCACCGGAAACCTGCGCCATGAGCACCTGCCCATCCGCCTGGGCGCCATCCTCGCGTTCGCGGCCC
The DNA here is from genome assembly GCF_003611685.1 of Corallococcus sp. CA049B. Lineage (NCBI taxonomy): Bacteria > Pseudomonadati > Myxococcota > Myxococcia > Myxococcales > Myxococcaceae > Corallococcus > Corallococcus sp. CA049B. The sequence goes on from NZ_RAWC01000131.1 coordinate 9,146, forward strand.
TGGGCCACGAGGGCGACGGCGGCCTGCTGCACGGGCTGGAGGACTCCGCGCGCGAGGTGCAGGAGATGGTCTTCGCCATCGTGCTCGCGCGGGACCTGCGCGCCAGCCGCGAGGGTGGACCGCCGGACCTGCTGACGAGCGCGCTGTCCAGCGGCCGTCCGGAGGTGCGCTACGCCGCGGCCCGCGCGCTGGAGCTGCGCACGGAGCCGGAGGCCTACCGCGCGCACCTGGTGGAGGTGCTGCTGCCGCCGCGTCCGGAGAAGGCCGGCGACATGAAGGACTGGCCCGCGGAGGAAGAGCGGGCGAAGCGCGTGATTGGCCTCGCCGAGGCGCTCTCCAGCGGTCAGCCGGAGCAGCGCTACGCGGCGGCCCAGGTGCTGCTGCTGCGCAACAAGCCGCTGGACTACTTCCGCGAGGCGCAGAAGGTCGCGCGGCCCAGCTCGCTCCAGGCGCCCTGGAAGCCGGAGACGGCCGAGGGCGCCGCGCACGTCATCCAGCCCTCCACGCCGGAGAAGCAGGGCACGGCCTCCGCCACGGGCAAGAGCTGGCTGCGCCGCCTCTTCTCCGCGGTGAAGCCGGCGGAAGGCGCGGGCACCGGTACGCCGAAGGACGCGACGCAGGCGGAGCGTCATCACCTGCGCCGCCTCGCCTTCGGAGCCTACGTGGGCCTGCTGCGTCAGGTGACCGCGGGTGACGAGGAGGGCCACCGCGTCCGCCGCGACGCCGTGGACCGCGTGGTGAAGCTCACGCAGGAAGGCTACGCGGGCACGTCCGCCGCGGTGGCCGCCCTGCTGCGCGCGCTGGAGGATCCGCACCAGCTCGTGCGCCGGGCCGCGCTCGCGGGGCTCAAGGAACTGTACCCCGCCGGCAGCGACGAGCCGCTGGCGCTGGCCCTGGCCTCGCTGTCGCCGGACGTGGCGCGCGCCGCGCTGGAGGAGCTGGCGGAGCGCGGTGACAAGGCCCGTCCGCGAGTGGCCGCGGCGCTGAACTCCCCGCTGCCGGAGGTGCGCAAGTCCGCCTTCGAGCTGCTGGAGAAGCTGAGCCCGCCGGGCAGCCTGGATCCGCTGCTGGCCGCGCTGGGCAGCGAGCACGCGGACCTGCGCGTGGGCGTGATTGAGCGGCTCGCGGGAGCCAACGACCCGCGCGTCACGGAGGCCCTGGGCCGCGCAATGGGCAGCGAGCACGAAGACCTGCGGCTGCGCGCCGCGGAGCTGCTCGCGTTCCGGGGCGACGACCGGGCGGTGGAGGTGCTGGGCACCTTCCTGCGTTCGGAGACGTCGGCCGTGGCCCGCCGCGCACAGGAGGCCCTGGCGCGCCTGGGGACCTCCGCCGCCGTGGCCGCGCTGGCCGCGCGCCTGACGGTGGCCACGGAGATTCCGGAGCGCACCCGGCTGGTGGCAGCGCTGGGCCGCACCCACCGCGCGGACGCGCTGGACGTGCTCGCGCGCCAGAGCGTGGAGGACGAAGCCCCCTCCGTGCGCCTCGCCTGCGTGACGGCGGCGATGCAGCTCACCTGGCCGGCGGAGCAGGAGAAGCTGAAGGAGCACGAGCGCGAGCTGAAGAAGCGCGACGCGGCGCTCGCGGTGCGCTTCCTGCGCGTGGCGGTGAAGAGCCAGGACCCGGAGGTCCGCAAGGCCGCCGCCCGCGAGCTGGAGCACGGCAAGAGCGAGGGCCAGGACGCGCTGCTCGTCCAGCTCTTCAACGACCGCGACGTCACCGTGCGCGCGGCGGCCGTGGAGCACTACTCGAAGCGCGTGGTGGAAGAGGGCGCGGCGGTGGAGCCGCTGGAGGAGATCCTCCGCGCCGGGGCCCGCGAGCTGATGCTGCCCGCGGCGGAAGGCGTCGCGCACCAGCGCCGCGCCAGCGCCCTGCGCCCCCTGCTGCTGTACGCGCGCGCCGGTGAGCCGCACGAGCGAGGCCGGGCCCTGCTCGCCCTGGGCACCCTGGGCGACGTGCGAGCCCTCTCCGAGCTGGAGACGGTCGCGGGCGGAGGCACGCCGGACGCCCCGGCCGAAGAGGACATGGTGTTCGCCGCCATCGAGGCGCTCGGCCGGCTCGCGAACCGGATGCCGGATGGCGAAGACCGCCGCCGCATCGAGGAGAAGGTGGAAGCCGCGGCCACGGACGGCGCCGCCTTCCAGCGCCAGGAAGCCGGCGTGCGCGGTCTGCGCGCCATCGGTGGGGAGCGCGCCCGGGTGAAGCTGGAGGCGCTGCTCGCCGACGGCGAGACGGACGACGACGTGCGCGCCACGGTCGCGGAGCAGCTCGGGAAGCTCGGAGACCCGGCCGCCGAGGCCGCCCTGGCCGCCGCGCTGAACGAGGAGGACGACGACCTCCGCGCCGCCGCGCGCAAGGCGCTGGACGTCCTCTTCCCCAAGGAGCGCACGCGGGTGGAGTTCCTCGCCGTGCAGAGCGAGCACGAGGACATCTCCGAGCCCGCCGCCACCTACCTCGCGAGCGAAGGCGACCCGGCGCTGCTCGTGCCCCGCCTGGCCACGCTGGACAACGTGGAGCTGCGCCTCCGTCTGCGTCGCGGCCTCGCCCGCCGGGGTGCGCTGCCCGTGCCGGAGGTCATCGCACTGTTCGGCCACGACAAGCCGGAAGCCCGCGAGGAGGCCGCGCGGCTCGTGGGCACCTGGACGGGTGACGCGCGCGAAGCCGGCGCCGTGGACACGGCCGGACTGACCCGCGCGCTGGTGGCCGCGGAACGGCGCACCGCCACCGCGTGGACCACCGCGCAGCCTCCGAAGAAGGAGCCGCTGGCCGCCGCCTGGGAGCGCCTGCTCTGGGCGGGCTCACGGCTGGGCGCGAAGGAGCTGGTCGCGACGTCCGCCGAAATCCTTCGCAAGGGTGAGGCCCAGGCCCCCGCCGCCGTGCGCCAGGAAGCGGCGCGCGTGCTGGGCCGCCTGAAGGCCACGAGCGAGGCGCAGGCCCTGCGCACCGCCCTGGGTGACCCGGACGCGAACGTGCGCTCCGCCGCCGCGTCGGTGCTGGCCGCGCTGGTGCCGGAGCAGTCCGCGGCCTGGGCGCTGGAGGTGAAGCCCTTCGACCCGGTGGCCCTGGGCCCCACGGGCGCGAAGGTGGCCACGTCCGCGCTCACGGCCAGCGAAGGCCGCCGGCTCGCGGTCCCCGCGCTCCTGGCGAAGAAGGACGTGGAGCCGCTCAAGTCCGTGGCCGCCGACCCGAAGGCGGAGGTGAAGCAGGACGCCTGGGCCGCGCTGGGACGCCTGGGCGGAGACGAGGCCGCGGCGCTGCTGAAGACGGCGGCGTTCGACAAGTCGCAGTCGGTGGAGCTGCGCAAGGCGGCCTACCGCGCCCACAAACGTGCACGCCGGGCCGCTGAGCGCGCCCGGAAGGAAGGTCAACCGTCGTGAGCACCGCAACCGCACGTCATCCCGTCGCGCTGAGCTACGCCGCGCAGAGCGACGTGGTCGTCACGCCGGACGCCTCGCGCGTGCAGCTGGCCCTGGAGGGCTCGCGAGGCACCGTGGGCGTCAGTGGCCAGGTGAAGGACCCCACCCTCTTCCGAGACGCGCTGGCCGCCGCCTTCGCGGTGCTCTCCAGCGACCTGCGCTACCGGGGCCGCGACCGCACCGCGTACCTCGCGTACCTGATGAAGCAGGGCAAGCGCGCCAGCGCCCAAATCTGGGAAGCGCAGAAGGCCTTCCTCGACAACGCGCTGGAGGGTGAGGAGAAGAAGGACGCCGTCCTGGACCCCGTCCTCACGGTGGATCCGGATCAGGTCTCGCTGGAGGTCTTCTCCCGCGACGAGAGCGCCTACGCGCGCCTCGCCTTCGACAACAGCCTCTTCGACAAGCGCCAGGCCGCGCACGGCTCCACGTTCCTGGACGTGCCGCAGGACCTGCCCGCCCGGCTGGACCGCCTGCGCGCCTACGCCCCGGTGATGCTGGAGGCCCACGTCGCCCCCACCGCGAAGGCCGCCCCCGCCACGGAGCCCCGAGCCCCGCGCACGGTGGAGGTGCCCCACGCGTGGCTGCGAGGCTTCCTCCAGGTGCAGTCCGCCGCGACGCTGCCGGCCACCACCTGCTCCATCGCGCCCATCGACCTGTACAACCTGCTCTTCGCGCTGCGCACCCGCCGCTCGAAGAAGGCGCCCCGCGCGCTGCGCTTCGAGCTGGTCCCCGGCGCCCCGCCCCGGCTGGTGCTGGAGCCCTGGGAGCAGGTGCTGGAGTGCCACGGCGGCGTGTACACGGGCAGCGCGCCCGCGGTGGTGCGCACCTTCGGCCGTCAGCGCCTCGCCGCGCTCGCGCGCCTGTTGCCGCACGCGAAGAGCGTGCACGTGCAGCTCCTGGGTCCGGGCCTGCCGGTGTTCTGGGTCATCGACCTGGGCGCGGCCACGCTGACGCTGGGGCTCACCGGCTGGACGGAGAGCGGCTGGTCCAGCGCCGCCGCCTTCGACGCGCTGATGCCGCGCGACGTGCCGGAAGGTCTGGCGGAGCAGCTGCGCAACCGCCTGCGCAAGGACGGTCCCCTCGCCTTCGAAGTGCTGGCCAAGGACGAGGGAGCACCGAAGGATCAGGTGCGCGCCGCGCTCCAACTCGAATGCCTGCGAGGCCGCGTCCTCTTCGACGTGTCCCGTAGCACCTACCGCCCGCGCGAGCTGATGCCCACGCCGGTGGACGAGGCCGCGCTGCGCTACGGCAACGAGCGCGAGGCCCGCGCCCACCGCCTGCTGGGCGACGGCGGCCCGGGCTCGGGAGAAGTGAAGCTCACCCAGGTGCACGACCTGGTCGGCGAAGGCACGCGCATCCAGGGCGAAGTCGTGGACCGCGAGGCGGTGCGCAGCTTCTTCCCCAGCTTCACCATGGACCTGGAGGGCCGCGTGAAGGACGCGAGCTGCGGCTGCCCGCACTTCCGCCGCTCCGGTCTGCGCGAAGGCCCCTGCGAACACATGCTCGCGCTGCGCCTGGCGTACGCCCGCCGCCGCGCCGAGGAGGAAGCGCTCCGTCAGACGCCGGAGGGCCGCAAGCTCATCCGCGCGGAGACGCGCGCGTACGTGCGCCGCGACCCGGCCACGGGACTGGAGCAGGTGTATCGCGTGTCGCTGGACGGCAAGGTGGTGGCCCTCACGTGGGGCCCCCGACTGGGCGACTCGCGCCACCAGCGACTCTGGTTCGACACGGACACGGAAGCCCGGACGGCGTACTTCAGCCGTTTGGAGAAATTGACCGCGGACGGCTACATCGACGCGGCCTCGACTCTGGTGTAAACACTCACTCAACGGCCCGGCCGCCGACGGGGCGGCCGGAAGGATGGTGGCGCCGGACGAAAACCGAATAGCGAGTGGTCGAGAGAGGTCTGGACCGCATCAGCCTTAACGCCTCGAGCGTAGGAACGGCGTTGCGCCGTTCTGGTTGAAATGCTGGACACTCTCCGCAAGGTAGCCTGTTCTTGGCTCTCTCCCTCCCGAGCACTACCGTCGGGGCGGGAAGCGGAACCAACGACGCAGCCGCCGTTTTCCCACCCCGACGGTAGTGCTCGGGAGGGGAGAGCCGGTGAGGCTACCGTGCCCCAGGTGAGCTGGTGGTGCCTTCCTGGCCTCCCTCGACCGCTCGAATTCGTCTCCGTCGCCCCTCCCTGAGCCGCCGCGCCCGTCGAAGGTAACTCGATGACCGCCAAGCTGGAGTCGTTCGTCCCCGCCGCCCCGCCGCAGGCTGCTCCTGAAGTCACGCCCGCTGCCTCCCCCAACACCATCGCGAAGCGCGAGGCCGCGAAGGCCGCGCACGACGCCCTCCTCACGCGCTGGAAGGCCATCACCGAGGCCGGCGGCACGGACGCATGGGTGCGCGCCCAGCTCGTGGCGAAGGGCGCGCTCGCGGATGAAGTCGACTTCTCCTCGCTGAAGGAGAAGGAGAAGACGGCCTGGAAGGAGAAGAAGAAGGCCGAAGCGGTGGAGCGCCGCGCGCTGGAGCGCCAGGCCCACGAGGCGTGGAAGGCCACGCACGTGAACCACCTGGGCGTGGGCATCTTCTGGAGCGAAGCCGGCCTGCCGGACAAGTTCGACCTGGAGCACCGCGAGGAGCGCGCGCGCCAGAACGGCCTGCCCCCGCTGAACAACGCGGAGGACCTGGCCAAGGCGCTGGGCCTGAGCGTGTCCAAGCTGCGCGGCTTCGCGTTCCACCGCGACGTGGACACGGGCTCCAACTACGTGACGTGGAGCATCCCCAAGCGCACGGGCGGCGAGCGCACCATCACCTCGCCCAAGCCGGAGCTGAAGGAAGCGCAGCGCTGGGTGCTCTCCAACGTCGTGGAGCGGCTGCCGGTGCACGGCGCGGCGCACGGCTTCGTGGCGGGGCGCTCCATCCTCACCAACGCGCTGGCGCACCGGGGCGCGGACGTGCTGGTGAAGGTGGACCTGAAGGACTTCTTCCCTTCCGTGAGCTGGCGCCGGGTGAAGGGCCTCTTGCGCAAGGGCGGCCTGCCGGAGAACACCTCCACGCTGCTGGCGCTGATGTCCACGGAAGCGCCGCGCGAGCGCATGACCTTCCGGGGCAAGACGCTGCACGTGGCGAAGGGGCCGCGAGCCCTCCCGCAGGGCGCGCCCACCTCACCGGGCATCACCAACGCGCTGTGCCTGCGCCTGGACAAGCGTCTGTCGGCGCTGTCGCGCAAGCTGGGCTTCACATACACGCGCTACGCGGACGACCTGACCTTCTCCTGGACGAAGGCGAAGGCGCCCAAGGCCCGCCGCGCGCAGGGAGCGCCGGTGGCGGTGCTGCTCGCGCGGGTGAAGGACGTGGTGGAGGCGGAGGGCTTCACGGTCCATCCGGACAAGACGCGGGTCGCCCGCAAGGGCAGCCGTCAGCGCGTCACGGGGCTCGTGGTGAACGAGGCGAAGGACGGCACGCCCGCCGCCCGGGTTCCCCGCGACGTGGTGCGCCGCCTGCGCGCGGCCATCCACAACCGCCTGAAGGGCAAGCCGGGCCGCGAGGGCGAATCGCTTGAGCAGCTCAAGGGCATGGCGGCGTTCATCCACATGACGGACCCGGAGAAGGGCCGCATGTACCTGGAGCAGCTCGCGAAGCTCGAAGCCGCCCCGCCCGCCCAGGCGTAGCGCGGGGAACTAGCGGGTCCCCGCCTTCTTCGTCCGCCGTGAAGGCTTCTTCGCCGGAGCCTTCTTCTCCGCGGCCGGAGCCACGGGCGTCTCCACGGCGGGAGCCACCGGCTTCAACGCCGAGTCCGCGAACTCCCGCAGCCGACGCGGATACTCCGTGGGCGCGGCAGCGGCGAAGTTGCCGTGTGAAGCGCCGGGAATGCGCCACGTCTGCGCATACGGCGCGACGTGCGCGAACAGCTCATCCAGCAGCGGCTGCCCGGACTCCTCCGTCCCCGCGACGATGAACAGGGGCCGGGGCTTGATGTGGTCCACCGCGTCGAGGGTCCGCACCTCGTCCAAGGCAATCCCTCGCCGCCAGAACGGCACCAGCGCCCCCGTCTGTGTCACCACACCGAAGCGGCGGAAGTCATACGCCGCCGCCAGCCACAGCGTGTTGAACGGGGACAGCAGCACCACCGCCGCGACCCGCGGGTCCTTCGCCGCCACCTCCGCCACCGCCGCGGAGCCAATGGAGAACCCCAGCGCCCCCACGCGCGCCGGATCCACCTCCGGTTGAGCCCGCACGTACGCCAGCGCCGCGCGCACATCCTGGCGCTCCTTGTCACCCCAGGTGGACGTCTCGCCCCCGCTCTGCCCATGCGCGCGCAGGTCGAACAGCAGCACGCCATACCCCGCGTCGCGCAGCACGCGGGCCTCCGGCAGCAGGTCCATGCGTGTCTGCGACAGGCCATGTGCCAGCACCCACGCCGCCTTGTTTCGCGAAGGCACGTACCAGCCGCGCAGCTCCACCCCATCGTCCGTGCGCAGCGTCACCTCGCGCGCGGAGCCGAAGTCCGCGGGCAGCACCGCGGCCGGCTTCGGATAGTGGAAGTACTGCTCGGAGCGCCACGCCGCGCGGCCCCCCAACGCCAGCGCCACCAGCAGCAACGGCAACACCAGCACGCCCAGCACCCGCCCCCACCGAATCCGTTTCAACAGACCAGCCATGTCCACCCCTCGCCGACAGCAAGCGAGCCGTAACCCAGGGCGGAAGTCGCCGCCCCAGGCTTGTGTTGGCTCCCGCCAGACATCTAGACCCTATAGGCGCCAATAGGGTCCTGATTTACAATTTAGGCGAACTTTAGCAGCGGCGGCAGATTGACCGTCCTGGGTGAGCAGGCATGAAGACGTCGAAGACGGTCTATGACGCGGTGGTGGTGGGTTCGGGGGCCTGCGGTGGATGGGCAGCCAAGCAGCTGACCGAGGCCGGGCTCCAGGTGCTGGTGTTGGAGGCGGGCCGAGGCGCGAACGCGGACCGGGCGCTCCACCTGATGCACCGCGTGAAGCAGAAGCTGGGCTACCGCATCGAGTCGGACCCGGCCCGCAAGTCGCGCCAGTCCATCCAGGCCACGAGCTTCGCCTGGCCGTTCCATCCGCACGCCTTCGTGGATGATGTGGACAATCCCTACACCACGCCGGCCGACGCGCCGTTCGCCTGGATTCGCGCGCGGCAGGTGGGCGGGCGGACCAGCGTGAAGGCTCACGGCCGCCAGTTCTACCGGCTGTCTGACTTCAACTTCCACGCGGGCAGCCTGGACGGGTTGAGCCCGGACTGGCCGCTGTCGCACGCGGACCTGGCGCCGTCCTACGAAATCGTGGAGCGGTGGATGGGCCTGCGAGGCAACTCGGACGGCGTGGACACGCTGCCCGACTCCGTCTTCGAAGGCCCCGCGCCGCTGTCCCCCGGCGAGGTCCGCCTGCGCGAGAAGGTGAAGGCCCGCTGGCCCGACCGCCACGTCGTGGCCCGGCGGACCGCGAACGCGCCGGTGACGCTGCCGGCGGCGCTGAAGACGGGGCGGCTGACGCTGCGCTCGCACGCCATCGCCAGCCACATCCTGCACGACCCGAACACGGGCAAGGCGACGGGGGTGTCCTTCATCGACGCGAACTCCGGCACCTCCGAGGAGGTGCGCGCGAAGGTGGTGGTGGTGGCCGCGGGCACCATTGAATCCACGCGGTTGCTGTTGCACTCGCGCAACCGGGCGTTCCCGGACGGTCTGGCGAACAGCTCCGGGCTCGTGGGCAAGCATCTGATGGACCACATGTACCTGCGAGGCATCGAGGCGCGGATGAACCTGCCCGCGCACCTCCACCAGAAGGAGCACGGCTGGGCGTACATCCCCCAGTTCCGCAACGTCACCGAGCGCCACCCGGACTTCGCCCGAGGCTACGGCGTGCAGGTCTTCACCTTCGACGACCAGATGCACATGGTGCCCTTCGGGGAGATGGTCCCGCGCGAGGAGAACCGCGTCACGTTGAGCGCCACGGTGAAGGACCGCTGGGGCATTCCGGCGGCGCACATCGAGTGCCGGCACTCGGACAACGACCTGAAGATGACGGAGGACGCCGTCGCTTCCTGCCTGGAGATGCTGGAGGAGGCAGGCTGCACGGTGGAGAAGGTCAACAAGCAGCTCTCCGAGCCGGGCATGGCCATCCACGAGGTAGGCACCGCGCGCATGGGCAAGGACCCGAAGACGTCCGTGCTCAACCCGTTCAACCAGAGCTGGGACGTGCCCAACATCTACGTCACGGACGGCTCCTGCTTCCCCTCGCAGGGCCCGCAGAACCCCACCCTGACGATGATGGCCCTCACCGTCCGCGCCTGCGCCCACCTGGTGGGCGAGCTCAAGGCCGGCCGCATCTGATTCCCCTCGGAAGCTGACGCGAGGGCCCCGCAAGAGCGGGCCCCTTGCACGGCTGGCGCGAATTTATTACCTACCAGTCAGTAACTAACCCTTCGCGCCATGTCCCGTCCCCCACGCGTCACCGACCCGCAGATCGATGAAGCGGCCCGAGCCGTGTTCCTGGCACAGGGTCCGTCAGCACCACTGCAGGACATCGCGAAGCGGCTGGGCATCTCGCAGCCGGCGCTGCTGCACCGGGTGGGCACCAAGGAGGCGCTGATGGCGCGAGCCCTCCGCCCCGTCCCGCCCACCGCGCTGGCGCTGCTGGCCCCAGGACCGAAAGACACCGCGTCCATCGAGACGCAGCTCCTGGAAGCGCTGCTGCACCACCGGGACTTCCTGCGCCAGCTGGTGCCCTGGTTGTTCGTGCTGCACTACTCGGCACTGGGCGGCGCGAGGGCCCTGCACCTGGAGACCCCGCCCCCGGTCGCGCTGCGAGAGGGACTGACGAAGTGGCTCACCCGGGCGAAGCGAGCCGGACGGGTGGACCTGGCCGAGCCCCGGGTCGCGGCGGAAGCGCTCTGTGGAGCACTGGAGGCCCGCTGCTTCAACGCCCACGTGGGCGGCCCCACCTACGCCCCGGGCGAGGACGAAGCCATCCTGCGCCAGCTCATCCGGGTGCTGATGACGCCGAAAGAAGCGCCGACACGAGTCCGGAAGAGGACCGCCAGATGACGACCGCCACGCCCAAGCTGTCCCGCTCCACGGAGGGGGCGGGGCTGATCATCCTCCTGGGGGCGCTCATCGGCTTCGGGCCACTGTCCATCGACATGTACCTGCCGGCGTTCCCCTCCATCGGCGAGTCGCTGCGAGCGACCGCGGGAGAGGTGGAGCGCACGCTGGCGGCGTTCTTCGCGGGGCTCGCGGTGGGGCAGCTCTTCGCCGGACCGGTGAGCGACCGCTTCGGCCGCACGAAGCCGCTCTACGTGGGCCTGGCGCTCTACGTGCTGGGCTCCATCGGCTGCGCGACCGCGCCGTCAGCGGACGTCCTGGCGGCCTGCCGGTTCGTGCAGGCCCTGGGTGGCTCGGTGGGAATGGTGACCACGAGGGCCGTCGTAAGGGACCTGCACTCGGGAGCAGCGGCGGCGAGGATGATGTCGCGCCTGGTGTTGGTGATGGGCCTGGCGCCCATCCTGGCCCCGCTGCTGGGCGGCTGGGTGCTGCGAGCCGCGGGCTGGCGAGCCATCTTCGCAAGCCACGCGGTCATCGGACTCATCGCGCTGGGAGCTGCATTCGCCATCCTGCCGGAGACAGCGCCCCCGAGGAGCGGAGCGTCCCCGGCCAAACCCTTCCAAGCCATGTGGAGCATCACGAAGGCGCCAGACTTCCTGGGGCCCGCGCTGGCGGCGGCCCTCGCGCAGGCAGGGATGTTCGCGTACATCGGCGGCTCGCCCTTCGTGTTCATCACGCTGCACGGCGTGAAGCCGGAGCACTTCGGCTGGTTCTTCGGAGCGAACGCAGCGGGACTGGTGGCGGTGTCGCAGCTCAATCACTGGCTGCTGGCGCGCTCCTCGCCGGAGCGGGTGTTGAAGCAGGCGGTGCGCATCGCCGCGCTGGCGGGGCTGGTCCTGGTGACGGTGGCATCGACAGGCTTTGGCGGGCTGTGGGGCATCGCGCTGTCGCTGTTCGTGTTCGTGTCCACCCTGGGAGCCATCACCCCCAACGCGACAGCCCTGGCGATGGAGCAGCACGCGAAGCAGGCAGGCATCGCGTCCGCGGTGCTGGGAGCGCTGCAGTTCATGCTGGCGGCAGGAGCCTCCGCGACGGTGAGCGCCACCCACGACGGCACCGCGAGGCCCATGGCCCTGGGAGTCGCCATCCCCGCCCTGGTCGCCCTGGGTGCGCTGAGGCTGGCGAAGCGGGCCCCCGCGCACTGAGCCAAGGGCCCGGTGGGTGGGATTGACACTCCGGAACGCGAAGCCCGATGGTGCGGCGCGAAATGCTCGCACCCTTCTACTCCGCTTGTCCTGTCTGCAATGAGACCGGATCCCGACCGGTGGTTGCGTTCCAAGAGCTGAGCTACGGCCGTTGCACGGGCTGTGGGCTCATCTACAAGCGAGAGCAGAAGCCGGGCCTGGGCGAGGGCTACGAGGAGAAGTACTTCAAGCACAACCGGGCGAAGTACCTGAGCCGCTGGGACCACCGGGTGCGCAAGTGCCTGCGGCAGGTGCTGGTGTGCCTGGAGTACGCGCCGCACGCGAAGGACCTGCTGGATGTGGGGTGCTCCGCGGGCTACGTGCTGGAGGCAGCGCAGCGAGCAGGCTTGAAGGCCACGGGACTGGACTACTCACAGTTCTCCGTGAACCTCTGCCGCGAGCGAGGCTACACGGCCGAATACGGCTCGCTGACCCAGCTGCCGTTCCCGGACGCGTCCTTCGACATCATCACGTTGAAGCACACGCTGGAGCACGTGGATCAGCCCATGGACGGGCTGCGAGAAATCCAGCGCGTGCTGCGACCAGGAGGCGTGGCCTTCGTCATCGTGCCGGACGCGGCCTACTACAAGATCATCGTGATGCCCCGGAAGGGCCGCTCCTTCCGCCCGGACCGGCGAGGCTGGCAGCACCACGTCTACTTCTACGAGCACAACCTCGCGGACGCCTGCGCCAGGGCCGGGATGCAGCCGGTGAAGGCAGGCAAGGACATCTTCCGGAGCAGGCTGGCGAAGGGCCTGCGAGCCCCCTACGAGTACGCGCGCTTCGCCTTCCTCTGGGCCTGGGTCCAGGTCTGCCGGCTGACGCACCTGCGCAGGGAGATCCAGGTCATCGCCCAGAAGCCCAAGGCGGACGCGCGGCTCCCCGCCCAGCACACCGAAGCCGCCTGAGCACGGCGTCACACGGGCCGGCGAATCCACATCCCCAGCACCACGGCCAGCACGAGCGAGACAGGCCCCAACCAGTCCCCCCAGGCCCCCGCGAGCGAGCTCAGCCGATCCGCCGCCGGCACACGCATCACGGTGCCAGCGCGCTGGTTGTCCTCCAGCTCGGAGGTCCACGTCCCCGCGGGGTCGATGAACGCGGAGATGCCTGAGTTGGTCACCCGCACCTGAGCCGTGCGCGTCTCGATGCTGCGAAACGCCGCATGCATCAGGTGCAGCCGGGGCGCCGGAGTGCCGGAGAACCACGAGTCATTCGACAGCGTGAGAATCAGGTCCGCCCCCTGGCGCACCTCCGCCGCGACATAGTTGGGAAAGATGGCCTCGTAGCAGATGAGCGGAGCGACCTTGAGCACACGGTCGCCGTTGATCCGGAAGTCCACCAACCGAGGCCCCGGGCCGCGCTTCCATCGACCGGTCCACGGAAGCATGGCGCGCAGGGCAGGCGTGTCCACCGCATCCGGAACCCACTCCGTGAGCGGGAACAGCATCGTCTTCCGGTACGTGGCCTGCGCCAACTCGCCCGTCGCGGAGGGCCCCAGGAACATGGCGGCGTTGAACTCGCGTTCGCCGTCCAGGTCGTAGGTGCCGAACACCAGCGGGACGCCACGCTCCGCCACCCAAGAGCGGATCTCATCATCCAGCGCGCCGCCGTCCTCACTCTTCGGAGTACCGAACGTCGTCGGATACACCGTCTCCGGCCACACCAGCAGGTCCAGCGGCCCCGAGCGCAGCAGCGCTTCCGACATCGCGTAATGCGTATCCAGGATGTTGCGAACGACCTCGTAGGTGCCCTGCTCCGCGGCCAGCTTTTCGATGTTGGTGATGTTCGCCTGCACCGCGCCCACCACCAGCGACGGAGCCGAGTGCACCGCCGAGCGAACCTGCCCCAGCCGCACCCAGCCATAGCCCCAGCCCACGACCGCCAGCACCACCGCGAGGACCACCGGCCTGAGCCGCAAGCCCCGCCGGGAAACCAATCCCTTCACCACCGAGACGACACACTCGTTGATGAGCAGCAGGCCCAACGTGAGCCCCGGAGCGCCCGCCACGTCCGCGCCCTGGCGCAGCGTCTCCGAGGCATAGAGCGCGTGGCCCAGCGTCTCGGCGAACAGCTTGGGCGTGAACCACTCGGTGCCCACATACACGAACGCGGTGAGCACGGGAGGCACCCACGCCAGGCGCGGCACGTCCGCCACCCGCCGGCGCGCGTACCACCGCACCCAGGCGGCGGTGATGAACTGGAGCTCCAACACGGGCGCGATGAGCAGGAACACGCCCCAGCACAGCCACAATGGAGCACGAGAGTACGCCGCGATGGCGCCCGGGAACCAGCCGAACACGGCCGCGGTGAACGTCACGGACAGCAGCACGCCCAGCCCCACGGCAGCGCGAGCAGAACGAACCCCGTCCAGGGCCGCGAGCCAGGGCGCCATGGCCACCACGCCCAGCCACACCCAACCGGGGCGCAGCTGTCCGAACGCCGCGAACAGCACGGTGGTCGCCGCGACGCCCAGGAGCGCCCCGGCCCACCCCTTCGCGGACGTCACTGCGAGTCCTCGTCCTCGACAGGAATCTCGAGCAGCCGGTGGGGCATGCCCGGGGGAGCCATCTCCTCGGGCACCACGCGGTTCTCGGGGATGGGGATGGGCTGCCCGTTGGCATCCCTGGGCGTGAAGTCCGGATGGAACATCAGGATGGCCGCGAGCGGCTGGCCGTTATCCGTCGTCTGGTAGTGGCGCATGTAGCCAGGGGGCAGCTCGAAGTCGTCGGGCACGACGAGCCCCTTCTTCAACGGCTTGGTGCCGCGCTGGTACAGGGCCGTCCCGCTCTTGCCCTCGGGAGGAGGCGACGGGTCATCGACAGGCATGGGAGCAGGTTCCTCCACGGGCAGGGGCGCGGCGACACGCGCGACCGCAGGGCGCACGGAGGGGCGCGCGGGCTCCGGGGCGGGAACCACCGGAGCAGGGCGCTCGGCAACCACGATGGGGGGCAGGTCCTCGACAGGCACGGGGCGGGAGAGCCACCAGAGGCAAAGCGCCACGCACAGGCCGGTGATGACGACGGCTCCACCGATGAGCCAGGAGCCCACCCCGCCTGAGGACTCTCGCGAGGGCGTCACCCGCGTCACGCCATCGGAATCCGTGCGACGCTCAGGGGCAGGCTGCGGGGAACGCATGTTTTGAGGGGCCTCCGGGGTGCGTATGCTACGGAAGCCGCTCGCATCGAAGCAATGCGCGCGCGGCCATGCCCCTCCCATGACCGTCGACGCGTCCGGCCCCTTCCGCATCCACGCCTTCACACCCCGTCTGCGCGCCCTGGGAGCGCTCCTGCACGTCACGGTGCTGGGCACGCTCTGCTATTTCACCGCGCTGCTGTTCAAGGACGTGCTCGCGGGCACCCAGACGCTGGCGCCCGGTCCATTGGCGACAGGACTCGTGGTGGGGGGCGTCCTGCCGTTCATCGCGCTGCGCCTGCTGCAGCTGGGAACGAGGGCCACGGTCACGGTCCGGCCAGAAGGACTGGTGCTCACCCAGGCAGGGGGAGCGCACTTCGAGCTCCCCTTCGAAGCACTGGAGTCCATCCGCCCCTGGCGTCTGCCCATTCCAGGCCCGGGACTGACTCTGCGGCTGCGCACGGGGAGGGCCTTCGACTACGGCCTGGAGGTACAGGCGCCCATGCCCCTGCTCGAGGCAATAGGGACGCTGGGAGCGGCACGAAATGATCCGCGGGTGCGCTACGCACAAGCGCGGAGCGAGAAGTGGCGGAGGCGTTGGTACGACTGGACCCTGAAGTACGGCCTGGTGCCCGGAGTGCTCGCCGGCATCTTCTTCCGGGCGCACCAGTACATCTCCTTCGGAGGCCCGTTCGGAGAGCTCCAGATGTACGGATGGACGGCATACCTCACGTCCTTCGCGCGCACCTGGCTGCCCGTGTTCCTGGCCCTGCTGTTGTTTGGCTGTTTCTGGAGGGCCTTCGCCGAGACGCTCTGCTTCGGCGCCGCATGGCTGGGCCCGCGGTGGGCACGCAACGTACGCACTGGCGCGGAGTGGACCTGCCGGGCGCTCTATTACGTGGCCCTGCCAGTCTTTCTCGCGGTGCGGCTGCTGGGTTGAGCCTCAAAGACAGACACCCGCGAGCGCGGATCACGCGCAAGCCAGGTGGAGGCACAAGCCCGCAAAGACAAAGCCCCTGGCGCCTTGCGGCACCAGGGGCTTTCAAAAAGAATCCGGCAGCGACCTACTCTCCCACGCGGTTTCCCGCGGAGTACCATCGGCTCTGGAGGGCTTAACTTCCGTGTTCGGGATGGGAACGGGTGTGACCCCTCCGACATT
>NZ_RAWC01000132.1:0-24846 GCF_003611685.1 Corallococcus sp. CA049B
CCCTCAAGCCCACCGTGACCGAGGAGGTCGTGGAGCTGTACCGGCCGGACCTGGAGGCGCTGCGCGCGGGCGGCGACCGCTCCTTCACGGAGGTGCTGGAGGCCCGCCGCAGCCTGCGAGGCCGGGGCGCCGCACCGCTCACCGTGAAGCAGCTGGGCGAGCTGCTCTACCGCGCCGCGCGCGTGCGCGACGTGCGCACCACGCAGGACGGCGAAATCACCGACCGGCCCTACCCGGGCGCGGGCGCGGTGTACGCGCTGGAGCTCTACCCCATGGTGGGCGAGTGCCAGGGCCTGGCCCCGGGCGCCTACCACTACGATCCGCTGGGCCACCGGCTGGAGAAGCTGAGCGGCCCCACGCCGGAGTTCCACGCGCTGTTGGATGAAGCCCGCGCACCGGCGGAGCCCTTCGAGCGGCCGGAGGTGTTGATGGTGGTGGCCGCGCGCGTGCCCCGGCTCGCGTGGAAGTACGAGACGCTGGCGTACTCGCTGGTGCTGCAGGACACGGGAGCGCTGGTGCAGACGCTCTACCTGGTGTCCACCGCGATGGGGCTGCGGCCCTACGCGCTGGGCCGGAGCGATCCGGACTTCTTCCAGCGCGTGGCGGGCGTGGACGGCTTCGGCGAGGCCAGCGTGGGCGCCTTCGCGGTGTCGGGAGGCGAGCCTCCGGACCGCTGAAGCGCCCTTCGCGGCGCTTCAGCAGCAGGGGCTGCCGCAGCAGTGCGAGCGGCCGTGGGTGTCGGTGAGGCTGGAGAGCGCCACGGCGTGGTCCGCCACGTCGGCGGGCTTCTTCGGCAGGTGCAGCTCCACCTCCGCGCTGTTCACCTTCCAGGTCCCGTCCGTCGCCGCGTCCTTCACGCTGGAGGGGACGACCTTCAGGTGGATGCTGGCGGGAAGGTCGAAGTCGAAGCGCTTCTTGAGCGCCTGGCGGGGGTCCTTCTGGAGGGCCGCCTCGAACTCGGGCTCCTTCCACGCCAGCGCGACGGCGCGCATCCACACGGCCTGCCAGTCATTCACCGAGGCCTTGCCCTCCGGGCCCCGCGTGGGCTTGCGCGCCACCGGACGGGCACGTGCGGGCGCGGCCTTCGACTCCGGCTTCTTCTTGCTCATGTCAGCGTTCTCCTCCCAGCGCATCCAACAACGCGCGGGCCTCCGAGACGGGCGGTGTCCCCCATCCTTCGGAGAACGTACTGTAGACCGTTTGCAGCCGTTGCCGGGCTTCTTCCTGTCGCCCGGATGCCTGGAGCACCCGCGCCAGGGCGGTGACGGCCTGCAGCTCCCGCATCCGCGCGCCCTGTGCGTGTGCCACCTCCGCCGCCTGCCGGAAGCACGTCTCCGCGGAGAGTGCAGTGTTTCCATCCCGCTGCAGCAGCACCCGGCCCTTGACGTGAAGCATCTTGGACTCGTGGTAGGCCTCGCCCAGGGCCTCCGCGCGCTGCCGGCCGCGCTCCACGGAGGCGAGCGCCGCCTCCACGTGGCCCAGCTCCAGCTCCAGCTCCGCGAGCATGGCGTAGTACGCCGGCTGGTCCATCTCCGTGCCGAAGGCCTCGCGCAGCGCGATGCCGCGCCGCATCGCCTCCAGGTCCTTCACGGCCCAGGCGCGCAGGATGCCCACGTAGGCGGCCTGCTCCAGCAGGCCGTAGCGGTGGGACAGCTCCGTGTGCTGGGCGATGAGCTGGAGCGCCTCCGTCCGGTCGCCGTGCTCCTGGGCAATCAGCAGCAGGTAGATGAACGACAGGCCGATGCTGGTGCCGTGGTTCAGCTCGCGGCCCCACGCCACCGCGGCCTCGCCGTGCGCCTTCGCCTGGTCCGGGAAGCCCAGGAGCCACTTCCCCCGGCACAGCACGGACTCGCCGCCCACGCGCGTGTCCTGGCCGTAGAGGATGCGGTGCATCCGGTGCGCGACCGGGTCGAACAGCGCCAGGCACCGGTCCGCCTTCGCCTTCGCCTCCCCCAGGCGGCCTTCCAGCAGCTCGATGTTGGAGAGGATGGTGAGCGCCACCGCCTCCTGGCCCGCGTCCCCGCTTCGCTGTGCCAGCGCGACCAGCCTGTCCAGCAGTCCGCGCACCCGGCGCTGATCACCTCCCAGGTGGTAGAAGATGGAGAGGACCCACAGCGTCGGGGCCGCGTAGGGGCTCTCCCCCACCGTGAAGAGCAGCTCCAGCGAGCGCTCGGCCACGTCGCGCAGGTCCTGGGAGCGCCAGCCCTGCGTGGACATCAGCGCCGGTGCGAGCACGCCGTTGAGGCTCAGCTCCAGCTGCGCGCGCTCCAACGGGTCGTCGATGGCGTCCAGCCACGACAGGCCCAGCCGGGCGAAGAGGATGGCCTCCAGGTAGGCGGAGCGCACCAGCGCGGCGAACGCGGCCTTCTGCGCGTAGAGGATGGCCTTGCGCTTCAGGTTCGCGGCGGCCCAGTGGTGCGCGAGCAGATCCGGCCGCGACTCCACCTGCTCCTGGAAGTGCGCCTCCATCGCCTCCGCCGTCTTCGCGTGCATCTGCTGGCGGTACCGCTTGAGCATGGAGTCGTAGGCCGCGTCCCGCACCAGCGCGTGCTTGAAGAGGTACACGGGCCCCTTCGGCCGGCGCTTGCGGTGCAAGAGCCCCGAGCCCACCAGCCGCTCCAGGTCCGCCTCCAGCGCCTCGGGCGTCAGGGGGCTCACGTGGCGCAACAGCTCATGCGTCAGCTCGCGGCCCAGCACGGAGGCGATCTGCGCGGTCTCCTTGGCGCGGCCCAGCCGGTCCAGGCGGGCGACGAGCAAGTCCCGCAGCGTGCCCGGCACCGCGGGGCCCGCCTTGCTGGCCTCCAACGCGAAGCGGCCCTCGCGCTCCACCAGCGCGCCGGACTCGCGCAGCGTGCGCACCAGCTCCTCCACGAACAGCGGGATGCCGTCCGTGCGCGTGGCGATCTCCTCCAGCGCCTCTGGCGAGAGCGGGCCTCCCGCGGCGGCGGTGGCCAGCCGCTCCACCTCCGCGCGAGCCAGCGCGCCCAGCTGCACCTGCGTCACCGCCGACGCGGCCCAGGGCGGCTCCAGCTCCGGCCGCGCGCTGAACAGGGCGAGCAGGCGCGACGAGGACACCTCCTCCACCAGCGCCTTGAGCAGCTCCAGCGTGGAAGGGTCCGCCCAGTGCAGGTCCTCCAGCGCCAGCACCACGGGCTGCCGCTCCGCCATCGCGGCGAGGAACGCGAGCAGCGCGTTGCGCGTGAGCTCCCGGTGCTTCAAGGGCGACACGTCCAGCGGGGCCCAGCGCTCCGGCGGCAGCGGCAGGGACAAGAGCGACGCGAACAGGGGCAGCGTCTCCGGCAGCTCGAAGCTGTAGCCGGACAGGAGCGCCTCCAGGCCCGTGAGCCGGCCCTCCGGCGGCAGGTCGCGGTTCGGGTCCAGCATCCGCGTGAGCAGGTCCACCACGGGGGCATACGCCTGGCCGGAGCTGTCCTCCGTGCAGCGGGCCTCCAGCCACGTGTGGGGCTCCGCGCCCAGCCGGTCCCCCAGCTCGCGCATGAGGCGCGACTTGCCGATGCCCGGCTCGCCCGAAATCAGCACCACCTGCCCCTGCCCCGAGCGCGCCTGCTCCCAGCGCGACAGCACCAGGTCCAGCTCGCGCGAGCGGCCCACCAGCGACAGCGCGTCGTCGGCGCCGCTCCACGTCGCGTCCGCGCCCTGGAGCACGAACGTCTCCAGGCCCGGGGGCAACAGCTCGCTCGGCGACGCGGGCACGGGCTCCAACGGGAAGTGCTTGCGCACCAGCTGCTGCGTGTCGCCCGTGAGGAGGATGGCGCCCGAAGGCGCGGAGGTGGACAGCCGGAAGGCCAGCTTCGGCGTGGTGCCCACCACGAAGCCCAGGCCGGAGAGCGTGGGATCCCGCTGCTCGCGCGACACCACCAGGCCCGTGTGCAGACCCACGCGGATCTCCACCCGCGTGCCGCGCTCGGCCTCGATGGCACGGCCGCGCCGCTTCACCTCCGCCACCATGTCCAGCGCCGCCTGCGCCGCGCGCCGCGCGTCGTCCTCCCGCGCCGCCGGATAGCCGAAGTAGAAGAGGACGATGTCGCCCAGCGCGCTGGCGATGTGGCCGTTGTAGCGCCGGGCGATCTCGATGCAGACCTCCTGCTGGGCGCCCAGCACGTGATCCAGCTCCTCGATGTCCACCGGCCCCGGCGCCGTCTGCGTGGCGGACAGCGTGCAGCACACCACCGTCAGCTGGCGGCGCTCGCCCTCCGCCCACCGGCGCGAGCGCGTGGACAGGGCGTTGGGCGTGCGGCTGGACACCTCCACCGTCGCCGTCTCGGCGTTGGGGGCCGCGGGCTGGATGCGCACGGGCGCGGGCCGGCGCGGCAGGTTGGACACGTCCACCGCCTCCAGTTGGCGCAGCAGCACCTCCGCGGACACGGTGCGCTGGGACGGGTCCTTCGCGGTGACGCGCTGGAGCAGCTTGCCCAGCGGGTGCGCGGCGATGGCCGGCGGGATGGGCACCGGCTCCGAGGAGAGCTGCTGGAAGATGACCTCCGCGACGGTGGCGCCCTCGAAGATGCGGCGACCGGTGAGGCACTCCAGGAACACCAGCCCCCACGCGTACAGGTCCGAGCGCGGCGTGGGCGCCTGCCCGCGAAGCTGCTCCGGCGCCGCGTATGACGGCGTGCCCAGCGATTCATTGGTGGACGTGATGCGCGGCTGCGCCTCCGTGCGCGACAACTCGTCCGTCACGGAGCCGATGCCGAAGTCCAGCACCAGCGCGTTGCGCCGGGCGCCGGTGGGCACGACCATGATGTTCGCGGGCTTCAGGTCGCGGTGCACCACGTTCTGCGCGTGCGCGCACGCCAGCGCGTCCAGCAGCTGGAGCATCAGGTGGCGCGCCTCCACCGGATCCAGCACGCCCTCCTCCGCGAGCACCTGCGCCAGGTTCTTCCCCGGCACGAACTCGAAGATGGAGTAGACGGCGCCGCCCTGCGCGCGGCCTGAATCGATGAGCCGCACGATGTTCGGGTGGTGCATCTGCGCGCACAGCTTCATCTCGCGCTCGAAGCGCGCGCTGCGGCGCTCCACCGACTCCGGCGTCGCGCCGTCCGTCAGGCGCAGGAGCTTCACCGCCACGTTCTGGCCGGTGGTCACCTGGCGGGCCTTGTAGACGCGGCCGAAGCCGCCCTCGCCCAACTCCGACAGGAGCTCGTACCGGCCCTGGAAGGCTTCCAACAGCTGGGGATCCATGGGGTTCTTCATCGCGCTCCCGAGCCTCGCTCCATTGATGACCGTCCCCCCCGCCTGGGCAGGGTGATGACGAACTCCGTGAACTCACCTTGCACCGTCTCCATGCGGAACGTGCCCTGGTGGCCCTGCACGATGATGTCATGGCTGAGTGACAGCCCCAGCCCCGTCCCCTGCCCCGGCGGCTTCGTGGTGAAGAAGGGGTCGAAGATTCTTCCCGCACTCTCCGCGGGGACGCCCGGCCCGTTGTCGCGCAGCCGGACCTCCACCCCCTCCGGACGCGCGAGGGTGCGAACCTTGAGCACCGGCACGTACGTGGCCCCCTGCGTCTGGCGCTTCTGACGCATGGCGTAGAGCGCGTTGTCCACGACGTTGATGATGACGCGGCCCACGTCCGCGCGGCTCAGCTCCAGGCGCCCCACGGCCGGGTCGTACTCAGACTCCAGGCGGACGGACAGGGGCTCGCCCCGCATGCCGCCCTGCCCCAGCGCGACGCTCTCCGCGACCAGCGCGTTCAGCTCCACCGGTTCGCGCGGACCGGGCGAGCGGCGCGCGTGCTGGAGCATGTTCTGGATGAGCGCGTCCGCGCGGCGGCCGTGCTCGTTGATCTTCCGCACGTTGGTGCGCAGGCACGCGAGCGCCTCATCCACGTCGCGCACGGAGTCCGCCGTCAGCCGCTCGCGCTGCGGCTCCAGCACGCCGGCCAGGTCCTCGGTGAGGCCCACGGAGAGGCCGGCGAAGTTGCTGATGAAGTTGAGCGGGTTGCGCAGCTCGTGCGCCATGCCGCCCACCAGCGCCGCGAGCGAGGCCAGCTTCGCGTCCATGATGAGCTGCATGCGCTGCACCGTCTCCTGCTCGATGCGGCGGTAGAGCCGCGCGTTCTCCAGCGCGAGCGCCGCCTGCCCCGCGAACGCGACGAGGAAGTCCAGGTCGTCCTCGGAGAAGCTCTTGGGCGTGGAGACGTTGTCCACGTAGAGCACGCCCAGCACCTCGTCGCGGGGCTTGAGCGGCACGCACATGGAGGCGCGGATGGAGCTGAAGATGACGGACTCCGCGGCGCCCAGGCGCGGATCATTCACCGCGTCGGAGAAGAGCGCCGCCACGCTCCGGCGCAGCACGAAGTCCACGATGTTCTGGCTGTAGATGGGCCCGCGCACGGCCGTGCCCTCGGCCGTCTTCGTCACGCGCGGCTCCAGCTTCCCGGTGTCCTCGTCCACCAGCAGGATGGCGCCCCGCTCCACGTGGAGGATTTGAAACGCCAGGTCCAGCACCCTGCCGGGCAGCGCCTCCAGGTCGTCCGTGACGGACAAGAGCTTCGCCACCTCCTGGAGGATGCGCATCCGCTCGCGGGCGCGCGTGGCCGTGTTGGGGGCCTCCGCCGCGGACTTCTCCGAGCCGGACACCGCCTGCACCAGCGTCTTCAGCGGCACGCGGGTGAGCGCGCGCGTGAGCTGGGGGCGGGGCTCGTCGGCTGCGCCGGATGCCGGGCCGGAGCCGGGCGGGCCCGCGGGCGCGGCCGGTGGCGCTTCGTGGGTGAGCAGGAAGACGAGCTCGCCCAAGGTCAGCGTGTCGCCGGGGCGCAGCTCCTTGCGGCGGATCTGCACGCCGTTGACGAACGTGCCGTTCTTGCTCTGCAGGTCGGTGACGAAGAAGCGACCGTCGGAGGGCTCGATGCGGGCGTGCTGGCGCGACAGGCTGCGGTGGGGGATGCAGATGCCCTGGTCGTCCGCGCGGCCAATGGTGATGGGCGCGTCCCCCAGCGGGTAGGACAGCTCATCCGGCTGCCCTGGGTTGTAGACGAGCATCGGCACGGCTTGAGACCCCCTCCCGGGTCCCAAGCCTAGCCGAAAAGCGATGGCCGGCTCAGGCGGCGCTCGCGGCCGGAGCCAGGAGCCCCCGGTCGCGCAGCGTGTCGAGGATGCGCTCCACCCCCGCCTCCACCGTCTCCGCGTCGGAGCGGACGGTGATTTCCGGGGACTCGGGCGGCTCGTACGGGTCCGACACGCCGGTGAAGTGGGGAATCTCCCCGGCCAGGGCCTTCTTGTAGAGCCCCTTCACGTCGCGGGCGATGAGCGCGTCCAGGCTGGCCTGGACGTAGCACTCCAGGAACGGGATGCCGGCCTGGGTGGCCAGGGCGCGCACCTCGTCCCGGGAGCTCTTGTACGGGGAAATCGCGGCGGTGATGACGCCCACCTCGTGCCTGGCCAGCACGCGCGCCACGTAGCCGATGCGCCGGACGTTCTCCTCGCGGTCCGCGCGGCTGAAGCCCAGGCCGCGGGAGAGGTACGTGCGCACCTCGTCCCCGTCCAGCAGCTCCACGCGCTGCACGGGCGACAGCTGCCGCGCCACCGCGGTGGACAGCGTGCTCTTGCCCGCGCCGGACATGCCAGTGAACCAGAGGATGAAGCCCGGACGCTGTTGCATCGCCATTCCCCTACCTGTCCACGGCGGGGCCGTTGATCATCCCCGCGCCCACGGTGGCGTTGGTGCCTTCGTCCACGAGGATGAAGCTGCCCGTGCTGCGGTTGCGCCGGTACTCGTCGAAGAAGAGCGGCACCGTCGTGCGCAGCGTCACCCGGCCCACCTCGTTGAGCTTCAAGCCGGAGCTCTGCTCGTCGCGGTGCAGGGTGTTGACGTCCAGCCGGTAGTGCAGCTGCTTCACCATGGCGCGCGCCATGCGGGTGGTGTGCTTGATGGCCAGCCGGGAGCCGCTGTTGAGCTGCGTGGAGTCCGACAGCCAGCACACCATCGCGTCGATGTCCTGGCTCGCGGTGGGCGGGTTGCCCGGGCGGCACAGCATGTCGCCGCGGCTGATGTCCAGCTCCTCCTCCAGCGACACGTTCACCGACATGGGCGGGAACGCTTCCTTCAGCGGCTTGCCGGCCAGCTCCAGCGCCTTGATGCGCGTGGTGAAGCCGGACGGCATCACCATCACCTCGTCGCCAACGCGCATCACTCCGCCCAGGAGCTGGCCGGAGTACGCGCGGTAGTCGTGGAACTTCTTCGCGGACGCCGGCCGGATGACGCCCTGCACGGGGAAGCGCAGGTGGATGAGATCCCGGTCGGACGCGATGTGCACGTTCTCCAGGTGGTGCAGGAGCGTGGGGCCCTGGTACCAGGGCATCTTCTCCGAGCGCGTCACCACGTTGTCCCCGCCCAGCGCGGAGATGGGGATGAACGACAGGTCGGACACGTCCAGCTTCATGGAGAACTGGCGGAACTCCTCCCGGATGCGGTCGAACACGCCCTGGTCGTAGTCCACCAGGTCCATCTTGTTCACGCACAGCACCAGGTGCGGCACGCGCAACAGCGACGCGATGAACGCGTGGCGCCGCGTCTGCTCCAGCACGCCCTTGCGCGCGTCCACCAGGATGAGCGCCAGGTCCGCCGTGGACGCGCCCGTCACCATGTTGCGCGTGTACTGCAGGTGTCCGGGGGTGTCCGCGATGATGAACTTGCGCTTCGCCGTGGAGAAGTAGCGGTACGCCACGTCGATGGTGATGCCCTGCTCGCGCTCGGCCTTCAGGCCGTCCAAGAGCAGCGCCAGGTTGACGTACTCGTCACCCCGGGCGTGGCTCGTGCGCTCCACCGCGGCGAGCTGGTCCTCGAGGATGGACTTCGTGTCGTACAACAGCCGCCCGATGAGGGTGCTCTTGCCGTCATCCACGGAGCCCGCGGTCGCGAATCTCAGCAGTTCCACTAGAAGTATCCCTCGCGCTTGCGGTCTTCCATCGCCGTCTCAGAGAACTTGTCGTCCGCGCGGCTGGCGCCACGCTCCGTCACGCGGGAGGCCGTCACCTCGTCGATGACCTGCTCCACGGTGGACGCGGTGGACGGCACGCACGCGGTGCACGTCATGTCGCCCACGGTGCGGAAGCGCACCGTCTCCGTCGTCACCGTCTCGCCGGGCATCATGGCCATGAAGGGCGACCAGGCCATCAGCATCCCGTCCCGGCGGAACACCTCGCGCCGGTGCGTGTAGTAGATGGACGGCAGCGCCACGTTCTCCCGGCCGATGTACTGCCAGATGTCCAGCTCGGTCCAGTTGGACAGGGGGAACACGCGCAGGTGCTCACCGCGGCGGTGGCGGCCGTTGTAGAGCGCCCACAATTCCGGCCGCTGGTTCTTCGGATCCCACTGGCCGAACTCGTCGCGGAAGGAATACACGCGCTCCTTCGCGCGGGCCTTCTCCTCGTCACGCCGGGCGCCGCCGAAGACGGCGTTGAAGCCGTTCTTCTCGATGGCCTCCAGCAGGGGCTGGGTCTGCAGGCGGTTGCGGGACGCGCGAGGCCCCTTCTCCTCCGTGACCTTGCCCGCGTCGATGGCCTCCTGCACGGACGCGACGATGAGCCGCGCGCCCAGCTCCGCCACCCGTTCATCGCGATACTGGATGACCTCCGGGAAGTTGTGCCCCGTGTCCACGTGCATCAGCGGAAACGGCAGCGGTGCGGGCCAGAAGGCCTTCACCGCCAGGTGCAACATCACCGCGGAGTCCTTCCCACCGGAGAAGAGCAGCACCGGCCGGTCCAGCTCCGCCGCGACTTCCCGGATGATGAAGATGGACTCGGCTTCCAGCGCCTCAAGATGTGAAAGCTCGTAGCTCACGGACAGGCAAGCTACCACAACCCGTCCCACGCCCAACCGTGGCCCTGAAGGTTTCCGCTTCCGCGAGCGTGAGACACGGCGGATGTGACATGCCGGAGGGGGCGGTGAAACATCGCCGGAGGACCTGCTGGGAGGGATGTTTCACGGCCCTACTCCCGGTGCGTGCCATGGGCTCCCACCCGCCGTGCGAGAGGGGATTTTCGCGCGGGGTGCGCATGGTATAGACGGCCGCGCCATGGCAAGCGCATCCCCTCCCGTCCTCGACCGTTGGTTCCCGTCCCGCAAGCCGCTCCCGGAGCCGCGCCTGCGCCTGTTCTGCCTGCCCTTCGCCGGCGGGAGCGCGGCCATCTACCAGCCCTGGAGCATGGCGCTGCCCACGGGCGTGGAGCTGTGCGCGGTGCAGCTGCCCGGGCGCGAGCGGCGCCTGATGGAGCCGGCGATGAAGTCCCTGCCGGCGCTGATGGACGTGCTGATGCCGGCGCTGACGCCGCTGATGGACCGGCCCTTCGCGCTGTTCGGCTACAGCATGGGGGCGCGCATCGGCCTGGAGGTGGCCCGGACGCTGAAGCGCCAGGGCGGCCCGAAGCCGCTGGGCTTCATCGCCGCGGCGGCGCCTCCGCCGTCGCACAACGACCGGGAGCCCATCCACACACTGGATGATCCGGGCTTCATCGCGAAGCTGCGCGAGTACGACGGCACGCCGGAGGAGGTCCTCCAGCACAAGGAGCTCCTGGAGCTCATCCTCCCCACGCTGCGCGCGGACTTCGCGCTGGCCTGGTCGGAGAACGGCAAGGACACGGCCCCGCTGGACATCCCGCTGTCCGTGTACGCGGGCAAGGGGGACAAGCACGTGGGGCTGGACACGATGGAGCACTGGCGCGAGGAGTCCACCGCCGACGTGCGCATCCGCCACTTCGAGGGCGGCCACTTCTTCATCCGCACGCACGGGCCGCCGGTGCTGGCCGCCGTGCGCGAGGACCTGACGCGCTGGATGACGGCCGCGCAGGGTTAGGCCGTCTTGATGACCGGGGCCATGTCCCCGGACAGCGGCACGGTGTGCTGCCAGCGCACCGTGAGCGCCCCGCCCCGGGGCCTGCGGAAGGCCACCGCCGCCTGATGCCGGGCGGACGGCTTGTGCTGCATGAACTGCCACACGTCCGGCAGGTCGTTCATCCGGGGGTCGAAGCTGATGCGGGGCATCTGCTCCGGCACCAGGTCGAAGCCGAACTGATCCAACGGCAGGGACAGGCCCGCGCCGCGCGCCTTGATGTAGGCCTCCTTCAGGGTCCAGTACTCGAAGAAGCGCTCGCGCTGGCGCTCCTTGGGCAGCGAGCGCAGGGCCTGCACCTCCGTCTTCGCGAAGTAGTTGTCGGCGATCTCCACCGTCTCACCCGGCCGCTCCGCGTCCTCGATGTCCGCGCCCAGGTCCACGTCCCGGCCCACCGCGACCAGGGCCATGCCGTCCGTGTGGCTCAGGTTGAAGCGCAGCCACTGGCCCTCGGGACCGACGATGGCGGGCCGGCCGTACTCGTTGGGGACGAAGCGCCAGGCCTCCGGCGCGACGGGCGCGTAGCGCGACAGCGTCAGCCGCACCAGCGCGTGGGATACCAGGTACTGCCGCTGGTGCCGCTCGAAGTGGAAGCGCCGCTGCCGCTCGCGCTCGCTCGGGTCCAACAGGGCCTTGTAGGCCTCCAGGAGGCGCGGGTCGTCGATGCGCTCGGGTTCGACGATCCACACGTGGACCTCGTCGGGGCGCAGGTCGAGGGGCGTGGAGGAAGAGGACACCGTCATGCCGCGCAGGCAATCAGGAACCGCCGCGCCTGTCACGGGGGCTGGTCCGGCCGCTCGGCGGGCGCGTAGGCTTCGCGGCCCTACCCCCAGGGGGAGAAACGCATGGACCTGACCACCGCGACGACGAAGCTCCAGGCGCTGCGCCGGGACATGACGGGCCACACGGACCGGAGCGACGAGCGCCGCATCCTGGACCTGCTGGAAGGCGCCACCCGCGAGGAGCTGAACTTCCTCCTGTCCAACGTGGACCTGGTGCGCCTGCTGTCGGACCTGGATGACCGGCTGGTGGGCCCGAAGCACCACACGGAGCTGCTGGACCTGCTGTGCACGCGCCGGGCGGCGGAGCTGTCCCTGCCGGTGCGCGCGTCGCTGGCCACCGCGCTCCAGAAGGGCGCCACGCACGCCCAGGCGGAAGCGCGGCTGCGCGACCTGTTCCTGGGGCTGAAGGGCCGCGAGCTGACCGGGTTCAAGAACCTGCTGGAGGCGGGCGGCGAGTACCACGACCTGCACAAGCTGGTGTTCGACGACGTGGACGACGTGGTGGTGCGCGCGGAGCTGCTCACCCACTTCCAGCGCGAGGCGGACGCCTTCCCCAGCGGCGAGAACAAGGTCCTGAGCGACATCGACGACACGTTCTTCGCCAACTGGGTGGACAAGCGCTACCCGCCGAAGACGGTGTACCCGGGCGTGCTCGCGTTCTACCAGGAGCTGGACCGGGGGCCGGGCATCATCCCGGGCCGCGCGGGCGACCTCGTCTTCGTGAGCGCGCGCCCGCAGGATCCGCTGGGCCTCATCGAGAACGCGACGCTGGAGTCTTTGAGCAAGCGCGGCGTGCCGCTGGCGGTGATGCTCTCCGGCAGCTTCTTCTACCTCGTGGGCAACACGCGCATCGCGCAGAAGAAGTTCGAGAACTTCGAACAGTACGCGCGCCTCTTCCCCGAGTACGGCTTCGTCTTCGTGGGCGACAGCGGCCAGGGCGACGTGGAGTTCGGCGCCCGCATGCGCGAGTCCCTGCCCCAGGCGGTGCGCGCCGTGTTCATCCACGACGTGGTGGCGACGCCGCCGGAGCAGCGCGACGCCTGGCGCGCGAAGCACGTCTTCTTCTTCGACACCTACGTGGGCGCCGCGGTGGACGCGTTCCACGCGGGCGTCATCTCCCGCGACGGCGTGGACCGCATCGCCGCCGCCGCGACCGAATCGCTGGCGGCCATCTCCTTCTCCTCCCCGGCCCTGCGTCAGGCGCGGGAGGCGGAGCTGGAGCGTGACCTGGCCCTGGCTCGGGCCCTGCCGCGCATGCAGCCCGCGGTCTGAGCCCGCGCTGAAGGCTGAGCGCCGACCGGTTTCCATCACCGGGCGGCCCACCGGTCCCGGACAGTTGGCGGGACGTACGAAGCACCCCAACCTTCCGTGCGCTTCACAGGGGTGGAGCGGCCGTCTGGGGACGGAAGGAAGGGCTCCGGGAGGTTCCCGGGGCCCTTCCGGGGCGTGAGGGGGCGCGCGGGACCGATGGAACTGTTTCCCATCCATTTGCTGTTCATCGTCGTCTTGATGAACCGCTACATCCTCGGCCCGTTCCTGCGGCGGCTGAAGGGGCGCCGGTTCGAGCGGGTGGATGACACCTACCGCCCCAGGGTCGCCATCGTCATTCCGTTGTTCAACGAAGGCCAGGGCATCTACCACACGGTCAAGGCGCTGCTGGACCAGGACTATCCCAGCGAGCTGCTGGAGATCATCGTCGTGGATGACTGCTCGCGCGACGACAGCTTCGCGTGGGCCACCAAGGCCGCGGAGGGCCACCCCAACGTCCGGGTGATGCGCAACCCGGAGAACATGGGCAAGCGCAAGGGCATCAACCGGGGCGTCCGCGCCGCGGAGGACGCGGAGATCATCGTCTCCGTGGACTCGGACGTGGTGGTGGAGAAGAGCGCCGTGCGCCAGCTCATCCGCCGCTTCGTGCACCCCAACGTCGCCGCGGTGGGCGGGCGCACCTTCGTCAGCAACCGCCACCAGAACTGGCTGACGCGGATGATTGAGATCAAGTTCCACTTCGCCCAGAAGTGGCTGAAGGACCTGGAGCGCTCGTTCCGCCAGGTGATGTGCCTGTCCGGCTGCCTGACGGCGTATCGCCGCTCGGTGCTGCTGGAGCTGGAGCCCATCCTGGAGTCGCGCGCCATCGCGGGCATCCCCATCAAGTACGGCGAGGACCGCTTCCTCACGCGGCAGATCGTCAAGCACGACTACGAGACGGTCTACACGCTGGACGCGTTCTGCTTCACCGCCGCGCCCTCCACGCTCGCGGGCTACTTCAGCCAGCAGCTGCGCTGGCGGCGCTCCAACCTGGTGGACCTCATCTGCGGCCTGTCGCACGCGTGGCGGCTGCACCCGGTCATCACCGTGCACTACGTGTCGCAGCTGGCGCTGCTGCTGTCGTACCCGGTGGTCATCGTCCACAACCTGCTCAACGGCGAGTTCTGGGACATCCTCGCGTTCCACTTCCTGGTGATTGGCCTCTTGGGCTTCATCTACCGGATGGAGACGCGCTACCTGCCAGAGGACCGGCGCGTGCATCCCGTGAGCTTCCTGCCCATGGCGCTGCTCATGCCGGTGACGTACGCGCTCTTCACGCCGCTGGCGCTGCTGACGCTCGACTCCGGGAGCTGGGAGACGCGCGGCAGTCCCACGACGGCGCCGGCGCCCTCCCCCGTCCCCACCCCCGCGAAGCTCACGTCCAACTCCGCAGGCGAGGGAACCCCGTCATGAATCAGCAGGTCGCCAACCGGCTCAACTCCATCGCGGTGTCCGCCTACAAGTTCATGGGCTCGGTGCTGCTGGCGCTGATCCTCCTGGGCCTGTTGTCGTTCCTCGCGGTGCAGGGCTTCTTCCTGACGAGCACCAGCTGGGCGGCGCCCACCATCCTGTCGCCCACCGACCCCAACGTGCTGGCGCTCAATTCACAGGCGGCGCAGCAGGAGTCGGAGCGGGACGGGCTGATGGCCCGGCGGCGCGAGGCGGAGGACAAGCTCCTGGAGGCCGAGCGGACCGCGGCCGCGGAGCGGTCCTTCCAGCAGCGCTTCGTGGTGGCGCTGAAGGGCGAAAAGCGCGCTCGGGATCGGCTGGCGAAGCGGCTGTCCGCGCTGCGCCAGGAGTACCTGCGCACGGGCGAGGAGATCGCCGAGTCCAACCGCGCGTTCAGCGGCCTGGCCCGCACGCGGACGAACGCGCTCTACGGCGCGAAGCTGATGGAGCGCGAGGACGTGCTCACCACCAACCACCACCTGGCGCAGATGGCGCAGAGCAACCTGTCCCTGGCGCAGGAGACGGTGGACCTGGACATGCGCCTGGACACGCTCCGGCGCGAGAGCGAAGGGCTCACCGCCGCGGAGAACGGCCTGGGCCGCGACGCCGCCGCCGAGGGCCTGACGACGGACACGCTGCTCTTGGAGCGTGAATACACGCAGTCGGTGCTGGCGCTGGCCCGGGCGGACGCGCAGCGCAAGAGCCTGGAGGCGGACGTGCGCGCGCTGGAAGACCGGATCCGCCGCTTCGACCACCTGCTCCAGGTGGTGCACGCCTCGCCGTACCTCAAGGCGCTGGAGCAGAACCTCAACGTGGCCTTCGTGCCCTACGAGAACCTGCCCAACGCCCAGGCCGGCACCCCGCTCTACACCTGCGCGCTCAAGATCTTCTGGTGCCGCGAGGTGGGCGTGGTGGGGCCCGTGCTGGAGGGCGAGGTCTCCCAGCAGCACCCCATCCGCCAGTACCACTTGCGAGGCGTGATGGTGGAACTCCAGCTTCGGGACGCGCCGAGCGCGCGCGAGCCTCTGCTTCACCTGGGCCATCCCCCGTTGATGCTGTGAACCCCGTCGTGAAATCGGAAAGGAAGCGGAGGATGCGGACGGACCTCGCGAGGGGAGCCCTGCTGGGGCTCGGGTTGTGGGCGGGCGTGGCACCGGCGGAAGAAGCGGGGACGGTGCGCGCTCGGGGAGACCTCGCGAAGGGCTACTGCGAACGCGTGCGCGGCACCGCGAAGGCGGAGGCCGTGCTGGAGCTGGCGCCAGAGGTGTTCGCCAGCGTGGGCGCGGTGAACGCGGGCGACGCGGCGGGAGGCTCGGACGAAACGCCCCTGGGCGCTCCGAAGCTGCGCGTCACCGCTGGGCTGGGCTACGACTTCGTGGGCCTCTACCGGGGCCACACGCTGCGCTCGCGCGCGGAGGCCGAGTGCCGCCGCTACCAGGCGCTCGCCGCGCTCCAGAGCGCCGTGGAGCAGGGCTCGCGGCTGGGGGAGGCGGCGGCGCTGGACGCCCGCGCCCGGGCGCTGGCCACCTCCCTGCCCCGCGCGGAGGAGCTGGTGGCCCAGCTGCGCGACGACCTGCGCGACGGCGGCGCGACGCTGGAGGAGCTCAACGCGGTGCAGGTGCGGTTGGATCACCTGCGCTCGCTCGCGCGAGACACCGCCCAGGCCCGCGAACGGCTGGCGCTCGAACCCGCGCTGCCGGAAGGGCAGACCTTGAGCGCGCTGCTCAGCGCCTTCGAGGCCGCGGATGATCAAGTCGAGGTCCTGTCCGGCGGACTGCGCACGGCGGGCGCGTGGCGCCTGAGCGTGCGCGGCGGCTACGACGAGGTCTTCGACGTGGACCAGAGCACGCCTCTCTTCGGCCAGCTCACGCTGGGCTACAACCTGGGTCAGCCGTGGCAGGGCCGGGCCAATGCCCAGGCCCGCGAGGGCCGCCGGCTGGAGTCGCGCGACGCGGTGGACGGAGCGCCCCGGCGGGTGCGCCAGCTCCTGGGCGAACTGCGCATCACCGAGCAGAGCGAGCAGCAGCGGCTGGGCGAGGTGTCCGCGCTGGTGTCGGACCTCCAGGGCCAGCTGCGCGAGGTGGAGCAATTGCAGACGCGGCAGGTGCGCCGCTTCCGGGACTACCTGCTGCTGGAGCTGGCGCGGCTCCAGGCGGAGCAGGCCTACCTGGGCGCGCACCTGGAGACCCTCCGGACGATCCTGGGAGGAACGGGCTCATGAGCGACGCACGGCAGCGGCGGTGGGTGGCGCTCGGGACGTCGGGCGTGTTGATGCTGTGGGCGGGCGGACTGCTCTTGAGCCACGGCGCCTGCAACAGCGCGAGGAAGCCCATGGACTCCCCCGTGTCCTCCAGCAAGCGCGCGCTGCGCTCGGACCCACCGCCCACGAAGAACGGACTGGCCCCCGTCACGCGGCGGCAGCTGCACGTCACCGAAGGCCAGGTCGTGAACCTCCAGGAGGAGGACGACGACCCGGACGGGACGCGGTTCACCATCGAGGGGCCGCGTCAGCGCGCGGTCGTCCCGGAGACGACGGGAGACGAGGCGGAGCTGCGCTTCACCTGGCTGGGCGCCACCACCGAGGTGCTTCCGCTGGCGTCCGGCCGACAGCGCGAACAGGTGGGCCTCAAGCTGCGCGCCCGGGATGGCTGCAACCTCATCTACGCCATGTGGCGCATCGCGCCCTCCGCGGGCATCGTGGTCCAGTTCAAGTCCAACCCGGACGACCACGAGAGCGGCGAGTGCGGCAACGCGGGCTACACCACCGTGCGGCCGCGCTTCATGGAGCCGTTGGACAGGCTGTCCCCCGGTGAGTCCCACGTGCTGCGCGCCCGCATCGACGCGAACGTGCTGACCGTGTACGCGGACGGCATGCGCGTCTGGGAGGGCTTGCTGCCCGCGGACGCGCTCCGCCTGGAAGGCCCCGCCGGGATGCGCACGGACAACGCCCACGTGCGCTTCGAGCTGCTCGTGCCCCAGGCGGCCGGTCCCACCTCACACCTCTGAAACGGCCGTCCGGAACCGGCCCGACGCGGCGAATGCCTGGGGGGCCCCCTTGCGTGGAGATTCCGGGCATGGGTTGCTTGAGGCACGATGCCCGACCGCGACCCGCTGGCTTCGACGTATCGTCCACCGCAGGGCCTGGAGGCGTTGGAAGACGCCCTCCGCCGCGACCTGGACATCCTGTCGTACCCCGCCCGCGGCTGGGTGCCCCCCCGCTCCACGCCAGACGGACGTCCCATCCTGGACGTGCTCATCGTGGGCGGAGGCCAGAGCGGGCTGGGCGCCGCGTTCGGGCTGATGCGCGAGCGGGTGACGAACGTGCTCGTGCTGGACGATGGGAAGGACGGCTTCCACGGGCCCTGGAAGACGTTCGCGCGGATGATCACCCTGCGCACGCCCAAGTACCTCACCGGTCCGGACTACAACATCCCCAACCTCTCCTTCCGCGCCTGGTACGAGGCGCAGCACGGAGCGGAGGGCTTCCAGCAGGTGGCCCTCATCCCGAAGGAGCTGTGGGCGGACTACCTCCTCTGGTACCGGCGCGTGCTGGGCATCCCGGTGAGGTGCGGCACCAAGGCGGGCGCGCTGCAATGGCGCAAGGACCTGGACTGCTTCGAGGTCCCCGCCGCGCACAACGGCGAGACGGAGTTCCTCCTCGCGCGCAAGGTGGTGCTGGCCACCGGCATCGACGGCTCCGGCCGCTGGGAGGCGCCGCCGGAGGTGCAGCCGCTGCCGCGCGCGCTGTGGGCGCACACGCATGACCCCATCGACTTCGCCGCGCTGAAGGGCAAGCGCGTGGGCGTGCTGGGCGCGGGGGCCTCCGCGTTCGACAACGCCTCCGTGGCGCTGGAGACGGGCGCGGGCCAGGTGGACCTCTTCTACCGCCGCAAGAAGCTGCCCAACGTGAACCCCTACCGCTGGGCGGAGTTCGCGGGCTTCCTGCGCCACCACGGCGACCTGCCGGACGCGCAGCGCTGGCGCTTCATCCGGCAGATCCTCGACATGGGCCAACTGCCCCCGCGCGACACCTTCGAGCGCGCCCGCCGCCACCCGCACTTCCACCTGCACGCGGAGAGCCCCTGGGTGGAGGTGAAGGCGCAGGACGGCATGGCCGTGGTGCGCACGCCGCACGCGACGCACGCGTTCGACTTCCTCATCATCGCGTCCGGCTTCACCACGGACCTGTCGCTGCGGCCGGAGCTCCAGGAGCTGCACCCGCACATCGCGCTGTGGAAGGACCGCTTCACGCCGCCGGAGAACGAACGGCACGCGGACCTGCTGCGCCACCCGTACCTGGGCCCCTCCTTCGAGTTCCAGGAGAAGCAGCCCGGCACCGCGCCATGGCTTACCGGCGTGTTCAACTACACCTTCGGGTGCCTGCTCTCGTTGGGCTTCGGCGGCGCCAGCATCTCCGGCATGAAGTACAGCCTGCCCCGCCTGGTGGGCGGCATCACGAAACAGCTCTACCTGGATGACAGCGAGCGCCACTTCCGCGCGCTCGCGGATTACGCGACGACGGAGTTCGAGACGTGAGTGCTTCGGGTGTGACGGTGTTTCGCGGTGAGCGCGTGGTGACGCCCGAAGGCACGCGCGCCGCGGCGGTGGTGGTGCGCGACGGGCGCATCGAAGGCATCCACGCGACGGTGGACGTGCCGAAGGACGCGCAGGTGGTGGAGCTGGGCCGGGACGCGCTGTTGCCCGGCATCGTGGACAGCCACGCGCACATCAACGAGCCCGGCCGCACGGACTGGGAGGGCTTCGCCACGGCGACGGCCGCGGCGGCGGCGGGCGGCATCACCACCGTGGTGGACATGCCGCTCAACTCCATCCCCGCCACCACGTCCCTGGCCGCGCTGCGCACCAAGGCGGAGGCCGCGTCCGGCCAGTGCGCCATCGACTACGGCCTGTGGGGCGGCGTCATCCCCGGCAACGCGAACGAGCTCCAGGCGATGGTCGACGCGGGGGCGCCGGGCTTCAAGTGCTTCCTCGTGCACTCGGGCGTGGACGAGTTCCCCGCCGCCACGCGCGACGTGCTGGACGCGGCCATGCCCCTCCTCGCGAAGGCGGGCGTGCCGCTGCTGGTCCACGCGGAGCTGACGGACCATGAGCCGCCCTTCGCGGGCGACGTGCGCGCGTACGCCAGCTACCTCGCGTCCCGTCCTGCCGCGTGGGAGGTGGACGCCATCCGGATGATGATCGACCTGTGCCGCAGGCACCGCGGCCCCGTGCACATCGTCCACCTGTCCGCGGCGGACGCGCTGGACGACATCGCGAAGGCGAAGGCGGAGGGGCTGCCCTTCACGGTGGAGACGTGCCCGCACTACCTCACCTTCACCGCGGAGGAGATCGAAGCCGGCGCCACCCACTTCAAGTGCGCCCCGCCCATCCGCGAGGCCGCCAACCGCGAGCGGCTGTGGGACGCGGTGAAGAGCGGCCTCATCGACCTGGTGGTGTCGGACCACTCGCCCTGCACGCCCGCGCTCAAGAAGCTGGAGGCCGGGGACTTCTCCGGCGCGTGGGGCGGCATCGCCGGGTTGCAGCTCAGCGTGTCCGCGGTGTGGACGGGCATGCGCGCGCACGGCCTGGGCCTGGACGCGCTGGTGGACCGCATGGCGCACCGCACCGCGAAGCTGGCCGGACTGTCGGGGCGCAAAGGAGCCATCCGGCCGGGGCTGGACGCGGACTTCGTCGTCTTCGCCCCGGAGGCGCGCTTCAAGGTGGCGCCGGAGGACATCCGCCACCGGCACCGGCTGACGCCCTACGCGGGCCGCGAGCTGGAAGGCCGGGTGATGAGGACATACCTGCGCGGCCAGCGTATCTTCGACGCCACCGAGGGACTGACGGGCCCGCGCATCGGCCAGTGGCTGCCGCGCGGATAGGCCCCGGCGGTCCGGGAGAGGACACCGATGCAAGCCGAAGCACCCGGGGCGATGCACGTCGCCTTCGCTGACTTGATTGACCTCGCCGCGCGCAAGGTGGGCGGCAAGGCCCTGCTGGCCAACGACGAGTTCTTCGCGCCCAAGGAGTCGATGCTGGAGCCCGGGCGCGGCGTCTTCATCGCGGACAAGTACACGGAGCGCGGCAAGTGGATGGACGGCTGGGAGACGCGCCGCAAGCGCGTGCCCGGCTACGACTGGTGCATCGTGAAGCTGGGCCTGCCCGGCGCCATCCACGGCATCGACGTGGACACCAACCACTTCCTCGGCAACTTCCCCGAGTACGCCTCCCTGGAAGCGTGCGAGGTGGACGGAGATCCGTCGCCCGAATCGCTGGCGGAGGACGTGTCGCGCTGGACGGAGTTGGTCCCCAAGCAGCGCCTGCGCGGCGGTTCGCGCAACCTCTTCGCGGTGGCGAACGAGCGGCGCTTCACGCACGTGCGCCTCAACATCTACCCGGACGGCGGCGTCGCGCGCCTGCGCGTGCACGGGCAGGTGCTGGCGGACTGGCACGCGCTCAAGAAGGCCGGGCTGGTGGACCTGGCGGCGGCGGCCAACGGCGGCTCCGTCGTCACGTGCAATGACCAATTCTTCGGCACCAAGGACAACCTCATCTTCCCGGGCCGCGCGGCGAACATGGGCGAGGGCTGGGAGACGCGCCGCAAGCGCGTGCCGGGCTTCGACTGGATCGTCGTGAAGCTGGCCACCGCGGGCACGCTGCGCCGCGCGGAGGTGGACACCCACTTCTTCAAGGGCAACTTCCCGGACCGCTGCTCGCTGGAGGGCATCCACCTGGAGGAGCCGCTGCTGGACTTCGCCAACGCGACGCACCTCCAGTGGAAGGAGCTGCTGCCCCAGTCGAAGCTCCAGGCGGACCACTGCCACGTCTTCGAGAAGGAGCTGAAGGACGTGGGCCCCATCACCCACGTGCGCCTCAACATCTTCCCGGACGGCGGCGTCAGCCGGCTGCGCCTCTTCGGGGAGCCGGCGTGACGACGCCGCTGGAGCGCCTGAACACCGCCACGACGGAGGAGGCCACCGAGGCCTTCACCCGCTGCTGCGGCAGCACGAAGTGGGTCCAGCGGATGCTGGCCGTCCGCCCGTTCCGCGACGCGGAGCACGTGTACGCGGAGGCCGTGGACGCCTGGGCGCGCACGGGGCCGGAGGACTGGAAGGAGGCCTTCACGCACCACCCGCGCATCGGCGACGTGTCGAAGCTGCGGGAGAAGTTCGCCTCCACCGCGCAGTGGTCCTCGCAGGAGCAGAAGGGCGTGGCCGGCGCGGACGAAGGCGTGTTGCAGGCGCTGGCCCAGGGCAACCGGGACTACGAGTCCCGCTACGGCTTCATCTTCCTCGTCTGCGCCACGGGCAGGAGCGCCGCGCAGATGCTGGACCTGCTCCAGGACCGCATGCACCACACCCCCGACGAGGAGCTGAAGATCGCGGCCGGGGAGCAGGCGAAGATCACCCGCATCCGACTGGAGAAGCTCCTCGCGTCATGAGCACCCTCAGCACGCATGTCCTGGACACGAGCACGGGCCGTCCCGCGGAGGGGCTCTCCCTCACGCTGGAGGCCCGCTCGGGCGAAGACTTCCGGGAGCTGTCCCGGGGCGTCACCAACGCGGACGGACGGGTGAAGGACCTGTCGGGCGCGAACACGAAGCTTCAGCCCGGCGTGTACCGCCTCACCTTCGACACCGGGGCCTGGTTCCAGGCTCGGGGGCAGCGGGGCTTCTACCCGTATGTGCAGGTCGTGTTCGAAGTGACCGCGACCGACGAGCACTACCACGTCCCGCTGCTCTTGAGCCCCTTCGGCTTCTCCACCTACCGGGGCAGCTGAAGAAGCATCAGACGCGCGGCGGTTCGACGGGCGCCTTGTCGCCGCCGCGCTCCACCTTCTCCGGCTTGTCCGCGACGGGCTCCGCGCAGAGCGTGGAGTTGTTCGACTTGCACACGCCGCCGTTCTGCAGGTCGAACTGCCAGCGGTGGCGCGGGCACACCACGTAGCGGCCCTCCTCCACCCAGCCCTCCGCCAGGTCCGCGCCCTGGTGCGGGCAGAAGCGCTGGATGGTGAAGCGCTTGCCGCCGGCCTCCACCACGGTGCGCTCCTTCTGGGCCTCCGTGGCGCGGATGCCTTCGCAGAACTCGCGGATGTCCTCCACCTCCACGCCCAGGAAGCCGTGCAGCACGGGCTCGTAGACGTCCGGGTTGCGGGACAGGCGCAGGCGGAAGGACAAGAGGAAGTCCTCCCAGTTCAGCTTCCGGTCCAGCACGCGCACGATGTCGCTCGCGCTCACCTTCATCGCGTAGCGGCTCTTGTCGCGCATCTCCGTCACCTCATCCACGCGGCGGGCCTTGAAGTCCACGCGCAACAGCCGCGTGGGCGCCTCCGTCAGCTCCACGTAGAAGGGCATGCCCACGCGATCATGCAGGTCCAACAGGTCCAGCTTGCGCTGCAGCTCCACGCGCAGGCGGCCGTGGATCTCATCCACCTCCTCGCGCATCAGGTTGCGGCGGCGCTCGCGGAAGACGTGGGCCATGTCCTTCGCGTACGTGTGGAGGTACTCCTGGAAGTTCTCCGTCGTCACGCGCTCCGGCACCCGCGACACGAACTCCAGCGAGCCCGCGTCCAGCACGTCCCCGGGCATGGGCTCCAGGTAGCGCGTGGGCAGCGTGGGCATGCGCTTCTCCAGGTAGGAGAAGAGCACGGGCGCGCGCGGGAAGATGTTCACGTCCTGGAAGTTCAGGTGGAAGAGCGCCGGGTCCAGGAAGGCCGCCGGGCCCGCCGCCGCGAGGTACGCGCGGGGCTGCACCACGTGCAACGCGCGCGCCACCGCCTCGAACTTGCTGTCGCGCTTCTTCAGGCTGATGGCCGAGTACTGCGCCTCCGGGTACTCGTAGCAGGTGGGGTGCCAGATGGCGCCGGAGAACTGGGCGGAGAAGACGTCGATGGGCCCCTCCTCCGCGATGACGCGCACCAGCCGATCATGCATCTTGCAGTCGTTGATGTTGAGGAAGCACTGCCCGTCGCCGCGCACCATCACGCTGGAGTCGCGGTTGGTGCCCTGCTCGGACACGAAGAGCTTGATGTAGCCGCCCTTGATGGGGATCTCGCGCGAGTCCTCGCACGCGATGACGCGCTTGCAGCCGTACTTCTCGAAGATGTCCCGCAGCTCCGAGCGGCGGAACTTGGGCACCAGCACGGTGAAGTCCCGCTTCGCGATGGTGGCCAGGAACTCCGGGTCGAAGTGATCCTTGTGCTCGTGGCTGATGTAGAGGAAGCGCTCCTTGCCCGGCGTCTCCAGCAGCTCCTTCACGCGCGGCGCCAGGTGGTGGTTGCGCGGCAGCTGCATCCACGCGGAGTCGAAGGCCCCCTGGGGCGTCATCCACGGATCCATGACGACGAGCGCTCCAGCGGTCTCCACCGCGAAGCCCGCATGACCCAGGAAGGTGATCCGCATGAACGTCGTCCCTCGAATGGAGGGCCGGCCGGGAGGACCGCGCCCTCAAGTGGATGTGCGCGGGCAGCCCATGGCCCCGGCGTCAGCTAGGCTGCGAAGCTAGGGCGTCTCTTTCCAGCGGCACCCCGGCGCGCCCCTCCTGTCGGAAAGCCCACGGACGCCACGTCAGGCCGCGAACAAAAAAAGAGGGAGGCCCGCGCTCGGCCCCCCTCTCCTGCTGACTTCAGGACGTGCGGCGTGCGGCCCGCCTAGGGCTGGATCTCCCGGACGCTCAGCCACTTGAAGTCCACGTCCGTGGCGTTGTCCCAGCGGAACGTGGCGATGGGGCCGCCCCAGCTGATCGGCATGGCGCCCACGGAGCCGCCGCAGTGCTGGGCGTCCCCGCCCCACTTCCCGTCGTCGGTCATGTCGTAGACCTTCTTCCAGGAAACCTTGTCCGCGTTGTCGTTGAGGTACAGCTCCAGCTTCACGGCTTCGCCGCCGTTCGCACCCGGCACGTTGTGCATGACGGCCTTGAAGCCCACCCAGCGGCCCTTCAGCGCGGAGGTGGCCGGCTTGTACGGCGCCTGATCGTAGGACACGTGCCAGGTCTCCTTCTCCCAGCGCACGCGGCCGTCGTAGTGCAGGCCGCCCTTGTAGCTGCTGCCCTCGCACCCTGAGTTGTTGTCGTTGTGCTTCCCGCCGCGCGCGTACCAGGCGAAGTTGTCCTGGTTGTTGTTCACCGCGTTGACCTTCACGAAGCCGGTCATCTCGATGTTCTTCCAGTCGTTGGCCGCCTGCATGTAGCCGCGGCTCGCCAGCAGGTCGCGGTCATACGTGGGGATCTGCTTCGCGTCGTAGCCGGAGGACGGGAAGGCGCTCATGCGCACCTTCGTGCTCTTCATCTTCCAGGAGCCGTCCGCGTTGCGCGTGATGGTGCCCTGCGGATCAAAGCGCTTGTCCGCCGTCGCGTTGTCGGCGAGCGCCCAGGACTCACCGCCCGGCAGCGAGGGGTACAGCATCGTCACGCCGAAGCCGTCCACGCCCGAAGGCGCGGGGGCCGGCGTGTCCTCCGG
>NZ_RAWC01000133.1:0-24573 GCF_003611685.1 Corallococcus sp. CA049B
CAGCGCGGCCGCCCCGAAGCCCGCCGCCTCCAAGCCCTCGCACGACGAGGACGACGCGGCGCTGATCGCCGCGATGAAGCCCAAGCGCACGGGCCTCTACGTCGCGGGCGGCCTGGTCCTGGTCGCGGCCGTGGCCGCGGTGGTGCTCTCCAAGGGCTCGGGCAGCGCCGAAACGCCCAAGCCCGACGCGCCCAAGGTGACGCAGCCTGCGAAGCCCGAGGATGCGCCCAAGCCGCCGGAGACGACGCCTCCGCCGGCCGTCACGCCGCCGCCCACGAAGACCGTGGACGCGCAGGCCGATGCGGGCCCGCCTCCGGTGAAGACCGTCACCGCCCCGGAGGACGCGGGCTCGCCGGTGAAGACGGCCACGCCCGAGCCCGCCGCCGTCCCCGACGCGGGCGCCGTCGCGGTCACCCCGCCGCCCGCGACGCCCCCGGAGGCCCCGCAGCCCAAGGCCACCTACGCGGACTTCATCAGGGACGGCCGCACGGCGCTGGCCCGCAAGAGCTTCAAGACGGCGCTCACGGCCTACCGCAAGGCGCTCGCGCTCGACAACGACTCCATCGAGGCGAAGACGGGCCTGGGCATCTCGCTGGCCAACAACAGCAGCACCAGCGAGGCCGGCTACCGCGAAGCGGCCAGGCTGCTCCAGGACGTCGTCAAGGCGGAGCCCAAGAACGCGAAGGCCTGGTTCTGGCTGGGCAGCTCGCTCCAGTTCTCCGGCGATCAAACCCGAGCAGCCGATGCCTACAAGCGGTATCTGTTCCTCGAACCGACGGGAAGCTCGGCGGACGAGGTGCGTGCCCTGCTCAACGGGATGAAATGAGCAGGGGAGGCGGCCTGTCCGCCTCCTGCCCGCCCTTGTTGTCGGAGTCGTCGTGCTCGTCCTGGGACTTGAAACCTCGTGCGATGAAACCGCCGCCGCCGTCGTGGAGGACGGGCGGCGCGCCCTGTCGGACGTCGTCTCCACGCAGGTGGACATCCACCGCCGCTGGGGCGGCGTCGTGCCGGAGCTGGCCAGCCGCAACCACATCGTCCAGGTGATGCCCGTCGTCCACGAGGCCCTCACCCGCGCGGACAAGACGCTGGACGACATCGACCTCATCGCCGTCACGTCCGGCCCCGGCCTCATCGGCGCGCTGCTCGTGGGACTCCAGGTGGCCAAGGGGCTGAGCCTCGCCACCGGCAAGCCCTTCGTGGGCGCCAACCACCTGGAAGGGCACCTGCTGGCCATCCGCCTGCTGGAGGACGCGCCCGCGCCGCCGTTCCTGGGGCTCGTCGTCTCCGGCGGCCACACCAGCCTCTACGAGGTCCGCGACTACGGGAACTACCGCCTCGTCGGCCGCACGCGCGACGA
The DNA here is from genome assembly GCF_003611685.1 of Corallococcus sp. CA049B. Taxonomy (NCBI): domain Bacteria; kingdom Pseudomonadati; phylum Myxococcota; class Myxococcia; order Myxococcales; family Myxococcaceae; genus Corallococcus; species Corallococcus sp. CA049B. The sequence goes on from NZ_RAWC01000133.1 coordinate 1,358, forward strand.
CGCCGCGGGCGAGGCCTACGACAAGACGGCGCGCATCCTCGGTCTGCCGTACCCGGGCGGGCAGCCCATCGACGAGCTGGCCCAGAAGGGCGACCCGGAGGCCATCCGCTTCCCGCGCGCGCTGCCGGGCGACAACCTGGACGTGTCCTTCTCCGGCCTGAAGACCTCCGTGCTCCACCACGTCCAGAAGCACGGCGTGCCGGAGGGCCAGGCGCTCCACGACCTGTGCGCGTCCTTCCAGGAGGCGGTGGCGGACGTGCTGTCGAAGAAGCTCGTCGCCGCGGCGAAGAAGCTGGGCCACCACCAGCTGGTGCTGTGCGGCGGCGTGGCGGCGAACTCGCGGCTGCGGGCGCTGTGCAAGCAGCGCGCGGAGGAGCGGGGCCTGCGCATGTTCCTGCCGCCGGTGCGGCTGTGCACGGACAATGGCGCGATGATCGCCGTCGCGGGGTATGAAGCGTGGCGCCGCGGCTTGCGCGGTGATTTCCGCCTCGCGGCCGACCCCGCCTGGCGCATGGAGTAGGGGCCTGACAGTGGATTCTCCGCGCGACATCCTCAAGCGCCACGGCCTGCGGGCCAAGCACAGCTGGGGACAGAACTTCCTCGGGGACCCGGACGCACTCCAGGAGATTTCGGACGCGCTCGCGCCGCGCGAGGGCGAACCCGTGGTGGAGCTGGGCCCGGGCCTGGGCCACCTCACGCGCTTCCTCGCCGCCACCGGCGCGCGCGTCACCGCCGTGGAGCGCGACCGCGACATGGTGGCCGTGCTGGAGAAGGAGGCCATCCCCGGCGTGCGCGTGGTGCCCGGCAACGCCGCCACGGTGGACTTCGCCCAGGTGGCCGGCGCGGACGAAATCGCGCTCGTGGGCAACCTGCCGTACCACCTCACCAGCCCCATCCTCTTCCAGGTGCTCGCGCAGCGCGCCCACATCTCGCGCGCCGTCTTCACGCTCCAGAAGGAAGTCGTGGTGCGGCTGGCCGCGGAGCCCGGCAACCGGGACTACGGCCTGCTCACGGTGCTGCTCGGCCTGCACTTCGACGTGGAGAACGTGCTCACGCTGGAGGCGTGGCGCTTCCATCCGCCCCCGAAGGTGGACTCCGCCGTGCTGCGCCTCACGCGGCTCAAGAAGCCCCGAGCGCCGCTGGTGGACGAGGCCCGCTTCACGCGGCTGGTGAAGGCCGGCTTCGCGCAGCGCCGCAAGACGCTGATCAACTCGCTCAAGTCCGACAAGGGCCTGGCGCCGCCGGACGTCATGCTCGCCGCGCTCCAGACGGCGGGCATCGACCCGGGCCGCCGCGCGGAGACGCTCTCCCCGGAGGAGTTCGCGGCCATCGAGCGCGCCCTCGGGCCCGTGACGGCCATGGCACCGCCGCCCCCGGACGCGCCGGAAGACGACTAGGAGACGAGGAGGGGACGTTCAGCGCTTCTGGCCCAGCGCGGCCAGGAGCCCACCCTGCTGGGCGAGGAACGCGCGGAACGCGTCCTCGTCGATGCGCAGGCGGGCGAGCACGCCGCTGAGGACTTCGTCCACGGAGCCCTCGGGCCGGCGCTTCAGCTCGAAGGCCGTCTTCAGCAGGGCCACGCCATAGAGTGGATCCACGTCCACCGGAGGTGCGGGAGGGGCCGTGGCCGGACGGGCGGCGGGCGCCGCTTCCGTCGTCTCCACCAGATCCACCACCGTCTTCACCCGCTGCCTGCCGCGCATCTGTGGCCTGTCGCTCCCGCAGTCCGTGTTCGCGGGCACCGTAGGGGATGACCCCGGAGGGCGCAAGGGTCGGGTGGCCCGGCGAAAATTGCCGGATGCACGGGGGCATGGTTGTGTTATCCGCCCCCCGCGCGCGCATGTGTCTCATGCGTGGCTTTCCGGGGGCGGAGGCCTCGGGCCGATGGACCACCGCTACATCGTCGTCGAAGGCCCCATCGGCGTGGGCAAGACGAGCCTCACCAACCTCCTCACGGAGCGACTGGGCAGCCGCCGCATTCTGGAAGTGGTGGAGGAGAATCCCTTCCTCTCCAGCTTCTACGCGGACCGGCAGAAGTTCGCGTTCCAGACGCAGGTGTTCTTCCTGCTCTCGCGCTTCCGCCAGCAGCAGGAGCTCTTCCAGCAGGACCTGTTCCGCGCCGTCACCGTGAGCGACTACCTGTTCGCGAAGGACCGCATCTTCGCCAACCTCACGCTGGCGTCCGACGAGCTGGCCCTCTACGACCGCGTCTTCGAGGCGCTGGGGCCTCGCGTCCCGCAGCCCGACCTGGTCATCTACCTCCAGGCCCAGCTGGACGTGCTGCTGCATCGCATCAAGAAGCGCGGCCGTGAGTTCGAGCGCAGGTTCGACGCGGGCTACCTGGAGTCGCTCACGCACGCGTACAACGACTTCTTCGCGCACTACCAGGACACGCCGCTCCTGGTGGTGAACACGTCGGACATCGACTTCGTGCACAACGAGTCGGACCGCGAGGACCTGATGAACGTCATCGCGAGCGTGAAGTCCGGCGTCCAGCACTACACCCCCAGGTCCCGCCGGGGCTGACAGCCGCCGCCCGCCTGGCTGCCTGGCGTAGGTTGAACCCCCACGCGGCCCCGGGGGCGTTAGAGTGCATCCCCGTGGAGCCCTGGCCTCCGGCGATCCCCCTGGGGACGGCGAGGGGCCTGACGTTCCACGCGGCTGTCCCACCCGTCTTGCCACAGGAGGTGAACCGTGAAGGACAAGGTCACCATCCACACGCTGAAGCGCCTGAAGCAGTCCGGTCAGAAGATCTGCATGGTCACCGCGTACGACGCGACGTTCGCGCGCATCCTCGACGAGGGCGGCGCGGACGTGCTCCTGGTCGGTGACTCGCTGGGCATGGTCATCCAGGGCCAGGAGTCCACGCTGCCCGTGACCATGGAGCAGATGGTCTACCACTCGGCGGCGGTGGCCCGCGGCGCGAAGCGGGCGCACGTGGTGGGCGACCTGCCGTTCATGAGCTATCAGGTGTCGCCGCAGGAGGCGGTGCGCAACGCCGGGCGGCTCGTGTCCGAAGGCAACGTGGGCAGCGTGAAGCTGGAGGGCGGCGCCGAGTTCGCCGACACCGTGCGCGCCATCGTCCGCGCCAGCATCCCCGTCATGGGCCACCTGGGCCTCACCCCGCAGTCGGTGCACAAGATGGGCGGCTACGTGGTGCAGGGCCGCGACGAGGACGCCGCGCGCCGCATGCTGGAGGACGCGCTCGCGCTCGAGGCCGCCGGCGCCTATGCGCTGGTGCTGGAGGGCGTGCCGCTGGAGCTGGCGCGCACCATCACCCAGAGCCTGAAGATTCCGACCATCGGCATCGGCGCGGGCAAGCACTGTGATGGCCAGGTGCTGGTCTGCTACGACCTCCTGGGCATGAACCCGGACTTCAAGCCGAAGTTCGTGAAGCGCTTCGCCAACCTGCACGGGAACATCACGGACGCCGCGAACACGTACTTCTCCGAAGTGCGTGCGGGCACCTTCCCGGATGAAGAGCACAGCTTCAAGGCCACCAAGGGCATCCGGCTGGTGACGCCCACGCCGGTGGCCCCCGACGCGGAAGGCGCAAGCGAGCCCGCGGAGAAGGTCGGCGGCATCTACGGGGCCCCCGTCTAGCCATGGCCCCCCACGTCCTGCGCACCGTCGCGGAAGTGAAGGCCTGGGTCGCGTCCCTCCAGAAGGAGGGCAAGACGCTGGCGCTCGTGCCCACCATGGGTTTCCTGCATGAGGGCCATGTCTCGCTCATGCGGGAGGGCGGCCGGCGCGCGGACGTGGTGGCTGCCTCCATCTTCGTGAACCCCACGCAGTTCGGTCCCCGCGAGGACCTGGCGCGCTACCCGCGCGACTTCGAGGGGGACCTGTCCAAGTGCGCGAGCGCGGGCGTCACGGCCGTGTTCGCGCCCGAGCCCGCGGCGATGTACCCCCCGGGCTACCAGACCTACGTGGACGTCACGGAGGTCAGCCAGGGGCTGTGCGGTGAGCGCCGTCCCGGCCACTTCCGGGGCGTCGCCACCATCGTCACGCAGCTCTTGGCGCTGTTCCGGCCGGCCGTGGCGCTGTTCGGAGAGAAGGACTACCAGCAGCTCCAGGTCATCAAGACGCTCAACCGCGACCTGCACCTGGGCGCGGACATCGTGGGCATGCCCACGGTGCGGGAAGCGGACGGGCTGGCCATGAGCAGCCGCAACGCCTATCTGTCCGCGGAAGAACGCCAGCGGGCGCTGGCCCTGTCGAAGGGCATCCGGGCAGCCCAGGCCCTGCTCGCCTCCGGCACCCGGGACACTCGGGCGCTCGTGGAGGCCGCCCGCCGTGAATTGCAGGCGGCGGACCTGCGCGAGGACTACGTGGAGGTTCGTGACGCCGGGACGCTTTCACCCCTGGACTCGGTGGCGCCCGGACAGACGGCGCGCATGCTGGTGGCGGCCTTCTCTGGCACCACGCGGCTCATCGACAACATGCCGCTGGCCGGTTAGGAGACCCGGGACACGTTATGGCCGCTGGAAAGTCGAAGGGTGTGGGTGCGGAGCCGGGGGTGAAGCTCATTGCCGAGAACCGGCGTGCGCGCTTCGACTACACGGTGGATGAGAAGATAGAGGCCGGGCTGGAGCTCACGGGGAGCGAGGTGAAGTCGTTGCGGGAAGGAACGGCCAACCTGTCGGACGCCTACGCGCTCCAGAAGGGCACGGAGCTGTTCCTGCTCAACGCCCACATCGGCTCCTACAAGGCGGCCAGCGTCTTCGACCATCTGCCCACCCGGGGCCGGAAGCTGCTGATGCACCGGGCGGAGATAGACCGGTGGACGGCGAAGGTGCGCGAGCGCGGTTACTCCATCATCCCGCTCGTGCTGTACTTCAGGAAGGGACGGGCCAAGGTGGAGCTGGGCCTGTGCCGCGGCAAGACGCACGAAGATCGCCGCCACGACATCAAGGAACGGGAGACGAAGCGGGAGATGGACCGGGAAGTGCGCCGTCGTTGAGGGCGCTCCCGCAATTCCCCCGCTGGACAGGCTGGAATGGACAAGAAGGTTTCCGACAAGAAGGAGCGGCTGCTGGCCGCGCTCGACCAGGGCATGGTGATGATCCACCTGGACGCGCGTCGCCCCGGTGTGCTCGTCCCCGCCAGCCTGCGAGGCGAAGCGCATCTGCGCCTCAACCTCTCCTACCGTTTCGAGCCCCCCGACCTCACGGTGGGCGAGTGGGGTGTGCGCTCCACGCTGAGCTTCTCCGGTTCGCGCTTCACGGTGGCGGTGCCCTGGTCGGCGCTGTTCGCCATCGCCAGCCACGTGACGAAGGAGTTCTGGATGTACCCGGAGGAGATGCCGCCGGAGCTGCTCCAGCAGCCCCCGGTGGCGTCGGCCTCCGTCGCGCGTCCGCCGCAGCCCGCGCCGGTGCCCGTGGCCGCGGAGAGGCCCCGCGCCTTCCTGCGCGAAGTCCAGGCCGAGCACTCCGACGAGCCGGAGTCACGTCCGGAGGTGGCGCCTCCGCCGCCGCCCGAGGGAGGCCCCCCGGACGAGCCGCAGCCGCCGCGCCGTGGCCACCTGCGGCTGGTGAAGTAGGACGGACTTGAGGCGGAGCGTCAGCGCTTGAGCTCCGCCGCCACGTCCGACTTCTTGCCGCCCATGAACGACCCCGTCCAGACGCGGTAGCCCTTGAGCTTGAGCTGCACGGGGACGGAGCGCGCGGGGTAGGCGTTGTCCATCACCAGCGGCGTCACGCCCACCTCCACACCGTCCACCAGGACGGTGGCGCCGGAGGGCTCGCTGCGGATGGACAGGACCGCGGACGAGAGCCCGGGCGTGCGCAGCACCTGGAGCTCGTAGCGGGGCCACACGAACACCACGCCCGCCGCGAGCACCGCCGCGATGCCGAGCAGCGCCACCGCCGGCCCCCAGCGCTTGCGAGGGCGGGAAGGCGTCACGGCTTCGAACTCCGAAGGCGAGCTCTCCACCCGGGGCGCGCGCTCCTCCAGCTCCAGGTCACCCTGTGCCGCCTGACGGATGCTGGGCCGGTTCATCCGCGCCGCATCGTCCACGTCCGAGATGGACTGGGTGGCCAGCGCGGGCGCATCCACCGGGGCAGCGGGGGAGGGCGCGTTCGCCCGGGCTCGCGAGGCGGACGCGCCCGCATCGTTCCCACTCGCGGAAGGCACGCGCGTGCAGGCCTCACAGGGCGAGTCAGGGGACTCCAGCGCCGAGCCGCACAGGGCACAGGTGTGGACCACGGCGCCGGACGCGGACAGCGAGACGCCGCCGGCCGGTGGGCTCCACGGCTCCTCTTCCTCCGCCGCCACGGGAACGGACGCCGGAGGCGCCTTCCTCGCTGGCGAAGCAGCGGCGCCACCGCCATGGGCCATCGTGACCGGTCGCGCGCCAGCCGCGGACGGGATGCGCCCCGTGTCCATGCCCTCGTGCGGCGCGACGGCCATCACGAACGACGCAGACGTCGAAGCCGGGGCCTCCGCGAGCGCGGTCCGGGCCACCTCTCCCACGGGCATGGGCATCCGGACGCCGCGCAGGAAGGTCGCCAGCGCATGCGACGACGCGGGCTCCCCCGTCTGCGCGAGCCACCGCGCCAACGCCTCCGACACGTCCTCCGGCTCCGGGAAGCGGGCCGCCGGGTCGCGCGACAGCATGCGCAGCACCAGCGTGGCCAGCGACGCCGGCACGTCCGGCAGCGACGCGGGCGCGCGGTTGAGGATGGAGTACGCCACCGCCATCGGCTCCGCCGCCGCCGACCCGAACGGGTGCTGCCCCGCGAGCAGCTCCGCCAGGAGGGTGCCCAGCGAGAACTGGTCGCTCAGCGCCGTGGCCGGCTCGCCCCGGAGCACCTCCGGCGCCGCGTAGGGCACCTTGCCCTTGAACGCCCCGGGCTCCGTGCGAGACAGGCCCGCCAGCCGCGCGATGCCGAAGTCCGTGACCTTCACCTCGCCTTCGCGCGACACCAGCAGGTTGGACGGAGACACGTCCCGGTGCGCCGTCACCACCGGCTGGCCGTCGTGCTGGCGGCGGTACGCGTGCTGCAATCCCGCCTGGGCCTGGCTCGCGATGAACACCGCCAGGTGCGGAGGAATCCGCAGCCCCTGGCGCGTCACCGCGCGGATCAACGCGCCCAGGTCCCAGCCATCCACCAGCTCCATCACCAGGAAGAGCCCTTCCGCGCTCTCCCCCACGTCGTGCACGGTGACGATGTTCTGGTGCTGCAGCAGCATGGCCAGCCGCGCCTCGGAGACGAACATCCGGGAGATGTCCGGCTCGCGCGCCAGGTGCGGCAGCACGCGCTTGATGGCCACGGTGCGCTCGAAGCCCTCCGCGCCCTTCGCCACTCCCAGGAACAGCTCCGCCATGCCTCCCGTGGCCAGCGGTTGCAGCAGCCGATAGCGCGACGTCACGGGGACCTCCGGAAGGACGCGGTGGAGCGCTTCACCCCTGCGGCTGGGTGATTTCGCGCAGGTGCTTCCACGGGTAGATGCCCGTGGTGTGCTGGTCGCTGAAGACGAACGCGAGCGCGTAGTTGCCCACCGGCTGCATCTGCAGCACGCGCAGGTTCGCAGGCACCTGCGAGGGGTCCAGCGTGCGCTTCGCCGTCCACTCGTCCACGCACGCGGCGCACGGGCACTGCTGGCGCAGCACCTGCGCGGTGGCGGTCGTCGTTGCGCCGTCGTCCCACGTCAGCGTCAGCGACTCGCCATCCGCGGACAGCTTCGCATCCGTCGCGCTGACGGGCTTGGGCGCGGGCTTGATGCGATCCCAGAAATTGCTCACCGGTCCACCTTCCAAAGCTTGGGCAGCAGCCCCTCCCTACCATCCTTCCGGCGGGGAGGGGGACCTGCCGCGAAAGCGAAAGGACCCGGGGAGCAAAGGCTTCAGGAAGCCAGCTTGACGGGCTGCCGGTGGCCTTCCAGCCGCACGCCCCGCTGGGCCAGCACCGCGCGCAGCGCCAGCACCACCTTGGGGTCCAGCTGCGCGCCGCTCAGGTTGTCCAGAATCTCCATCGCCTTCTCCAGCGGCATGGCCTTCTGGTAGGGGCGCGTGGAGGTGCACGCATCGAAGGTGTCCGCGCACGCCACGATGCGCGCGAGCATCGGAATGTCCTCGCCCTTGAGCTTGTCCGGGTAGCCCGTGCCATCCCAGCGCTCGTGGTGGTGGCGAACGCACGCGCGCACCGAGCCCAGGAACGTCACCGGCCCGATGATGGCGTCGCCGATGGCGGGGTGCTCGCGCATCAGGGACATCTCCTGGTCGGTGAGCCGGGACTGCTTGCAGAGGATGTTCTCCGGGATGCCAATCTTCCCAATGTCGTGGAGGATGCCGCCGTACTGCAGCTGCCGCAGCTCGCGCTCCGTGAGCTTCAGCTCCTTGCCAATCTCCACCGCCACGTCGCCCACCCGCTGGCTGTGGCCGCGCGTGTACGCGTCCTTGGAGTCGATGGAGTTGGCCAGCGCGACGATGGTCTCCAGGTAGCCCTTCTCCAGGCTCTCGTAGAGGCCGCGCGTCTCCATGTCGTACGCCATGAGCTGCTTGCTCATGTAGTTGAACGTCTGGGCCAGCTCGCCCAGCTCGTTCTTCTGCTTCAGGTGCACCTCCACGCCGAACTTGCCGCGCGCCAGCTCCAGCGACGTCGCGATGAAGGTCTTCAGGGGCTGCGTGAGGTTGCGGGAGAAGATGGCCGCCAGCACCAGCGCCACCAGGATGGCGCCGCCCAGGCCCAGCAGGATGCGCCGCTCCATGGTCTCCACCTGGCGGTACGCGTGCTCCACCGGCTGCTCGGACACGATGGCCCAGCCCGCCTCCGGCAGCACCGAGTACGCGGACACCACCGCGTCGCGCCCCTCGCCGAAGTTGCCCACGTGGAACAGCTCCGTGTCGGGCGTGCCCTCGCGCTGCTTGAGCAGGTGCGCCAGGGGCAGCCGCTTCGACACGTCGTCACCCACCGCGCCCAGGCCGCCGCCGCCTGTAATCAAGCGGCCGTGCCGGTCCGCCAGGTACGCGAACCCCGTGCTGCCCACGCGCTCCTGCGCCAGCATCTGCCTCAGGCCCGCGAGCGTGATGTCCGCGGCCATGTAGCCCTGCACCGGGTCACCCACGGGGAAGGCCAGCGTCACCACCGGACCGCCGCCGCCTCCGCCGTGGGACGCCACCACGTCCGAGTAGCGAACCCCCGTGAGCCCCTCGTCCAGCAGGGCCCGCGCGCGGTCCTCGTGCTCCGCCACCCCGCTGGGCGCCATGTCGTGCACCGCGAAGGCCTGCAGGCCGGGAAGCCGCTGCCGGTCCGCGCCGAACACGGTGAGCGCCAGCAGCTCCGGGCGCTGGTTGAGCACCGCCGCGATGTGCAGCCGCTGCGTGTCGCGCGGCAGGTTGAAGAAGCCGCCCGGCACGCTGGACAGCCCCACCACGCGCTCCGTGGGGTCCTCCAGGAAGCTCTCCGCCTTGAGCCGCAGCTGCTTCACGCGCTCCTGCGCCAGCTCCTGCGCGTCGCGGATGAGCAGCTCGCGCGTATGGGACACCGACAACCAGCCCACCATCAACGTGGGGATGATGCTGACCACCAGCATCAGGAGGAGGATGGCTTTGAAAAGTCGCACGGCGGTGGCTCCTCGCTCGGGTCAGGCGGCTACTTCTGCCACCCGTCCTTCACCTTGACGTTGAGTTCGAGCGATTCCGCGGCCAGCTCGAAGCGCCGTGTCTGGGAGGGCAGGGACCGCCCCTGCTCCGGACTCACCGCCGTCACCGTCCAGCGATAACGGCCCGCGGGCAGCGGCGGCAACGTCCATTGCCGCGCGGCCTGCACCGTGCGCACCGGCGCCGGCGCCGCTCCCTCTTCCACGCCCTCCGCGACGACCTCCACCTCGTAGCGCGTGGCGCCCGTGACGGAAGTCCACGCCAGCGTCACCGGCGCCAGCAGTCCGTTGGGCGTGGCCTTCAGCGTGAAGCGGGCCTTGTCCGCGGGCTGCGCCAGCTGCGGCGCGCCGGGCGGCTCCGGCAGCACGGTGCCCTGCTGCACGCGCACGGACTCGCCCTTCGCCAGCACGCGGGTGGCGTGCTGCGCCTCCACGGTGACAGGAGGCCCCTGCCGGTGGGTGACGGTGGTGGTGCCGCCGTCGTGGTCCACCTCCACCGTGAAGTTGGACGGCTGGGGCGGGTTGAGCAGCGCCCACGCCTCGTCCGCCTTGTGCAGCGCGTCCGCGTACCGCGCGGCCTGGAAGTGCGCCTCCGCGTCCTTCAGCCGGGACTCGGCCTCACGGCGGCGCGCACCGTCCGGCGCGGCCTTCACCGCCGCGCGCGACATCTCCAGCGCCTTGAGCGCCGTCTGCGGCTCCGTTCCGGGTGCCTTGCGAGGGGCCGCCGGGGCGCCACCTCCGGGAAGGGCCGTGCCGTCCGAAGGCTCCCGCCCCACGGCGGTCGGAGCGGTTGACGGCACCACGGACAGCCCCATCCACGCGCTGAGCCAGAGGGCGGCCTTCATTGGAATTCAATCTTCCTGCCCGCCCGAACCGTGGCGGATGGGGTGGTGACGGACAGCGACTGGGTGGCCGGCTTCTCCAACGTGGCGTCCACCCGTCCCCGCAGGACGGTGACGTCCGTTCGCAACTTGCTCTCCGCGATGCCCACCAGGGAATCGCCCCCCAGGTGCAGCGTGCTGCCGTTGGCGAACACGACCTGCGCGCTGGCTCCGGCCTCGGTGCGGACCTTGTCGTTCTCGTAGAGGGGCAGCTCGTCCCGCGCGGGGCTCCACTCGTCCGCCACGGCGCGTTTGATCTGCACGTCCCCCGTCAGCCCCCGCAGGTGCGCGCGGGGAACAGGGGGAGGCAGGGGCGCCTCGGTGGGCCCACGAGGCTTCTCATCGGCGGTACAGCCGGGAGGAAGGGCCATGAGTGCGACCGCGAAAAGCAGGGGAGGCCAGCGTCGTCCATTCACCAGAGGGGTCTTCCTGAAAACCACTCTACCCGGAAACGCCGCGCCAGAGGGGCCTCCCGCCCCCTCCCGTTCACTCTCGCCCGCCTAGTCCAGCCGCCTGTGCGCCAGGCACGGCAAATTCCGCCGGATGCGTGCCTGGAGCTCCGGGTCCACCGGCGCAATCGCCAGGCCCTCGCCCTCGGAGGCCCGCGCCGTCACCAGCCCCCACGGGTCCACCACCATCGCGTGGCCGTACGTCAGCCGCTGCGCGGAGTGCCGCCCGCCCTGGGCTGGCGCCAGCACGTACGCCTGGTTTTCAATGGCCCGGGCGCGCAGCAGCACCTCCCAGTGGTCCTTGCCCGTCATCATCGTGAAGGCCGCCGGCACCGCGAGCAGCGTCGCCCCGTCCTTCGACAGCCGCCGGTACAGCTCCGGGAAGCGCAGGTCGTAGCAGACGCTCATCCCCAGCCGGCCCACCACCGTGTCCGCCGCCACCACCTCCGTCCCCGGCGCCACCGCCGCGGACTCCTGGTAGGTGGCACCGTCACCCACATCCACGTCGAACAGGTGCATCTTCCGGTAGACGGCCAGCCGGGCGCCGTCCGGGCCGAACAGGACGCTGGTGTTGTAGAGCCGACCGCCGGGCGCCCCCTCTTCCAGGATGGAGCCGGCCAGCAGCGTCGTCTTCGTCCCCCGGGCCAGCTCCGCCATCCGGCTCAGGGTGGGGCCGTCCAGCCCTTCCGCGGCGGAGGGGCGCTCGGGCTCGGGGCCCATCCAGGAGAAGTTCTCCGGCAGGCCCACGAGGTGGGCACCCAGGGAGGCGGCCTGGCGCACGAGGCGCGTGGCCACATCCAGGTTGTGGGCCTTGTCCGCGGTGGACACCATCTGTGCGGCGGCGATGAGGTGCATGGGGGCGTTATAACGCCACGGCGTCACTCGGAACCCCTGGGAATCCTTCAATCCCGGGGGGCGTTTGAGCCGGCGCCTCGGGGTGTGTCCTTCCTTTACACCCCGAGGGCGCGTGTGTTACGGGACGCCCCGACATTTTTCGACGCATCACATTCGAAAAGTGGGCCGCCGTGCCCGCTTTTCGCGTTTTTGGAGACCTGTTTCCTGGCCATGGAGTCGAAGAACATCAAACAGACGGTGGAGGAGAAGGCAGCGGCGCTGCTGGACCCCATCGTGGCGAACGAAGGCCTGGAGCTCCTGGACGTGGAGTACGTCCGCGAGCGCGAGGGCTGGGTGTTGCGGCTGTTCATCGACAAGCCCGGTGGCCGGGTGGGACTGGACGAGTGCTCCCAGGTGTCGCGCGCGGTGGATCCGGTGCTCGACGTGGAGGACTTCATCCCCCAGGAATACAGCCTGGAGGTGTCCAGCCCGGGTGTGAACCGGCCCCTGAAGAAGCCGGCGCACTTCGAACGGGTGAAGGGGCAGAAGGTCAAGGTGAAGACCTTTGGCCCGCTGGGTGACCCGCCGCGGAAGAACTTCAGCGGCACGCTCACCGGAGTGGCGGCCGACGCCATCTCCGTGGACGTGGAAGGGGGCGGTGCCTTCATCATCCCCTTCAAGGACATCGCCAAGGCCCATCTGGAGTTCGAGTTCTAGACGTCGACATACAGGGGACCCTGTTCGCGCCAGGGCCGCCCGTGGACCCATTTTCGGAGAAGACACAGCCATGCCCACGCCCGCCAACCCGGCAGTCAACCTCAACCTCGTCCTGGATCAGGTCGCCAAGGACAAGGGCATCGAACGGGCCGTGCTCATTGCCACCCTCGAGGACGCGATGAACACCGCGGCCAAGAAGCACTTTGGCCAGGACCGCAACCTGGAGGCCAAGTACGACCCGGAGAAGGGCGTCGTGGAGCTCTTCCAGGCCATCACCGTGGTCGCGGAGATCACCGACCCCGTCCAGGCGGTGAACCAGATCACCATGGAAGAGGCCCACAAGAAGGGCATGGAAGTGGAGCCCGGTGACGAGCTCGTCTTCCAGATCTTCTACCGGGACGAGGACGCCGCGGAGGCCAAGGCCCAGGACGACCAGTACGGCGACATCCTCCGGCTGAAGACCTTCCGCCGCGGCTTCGGCCGCATCGCCGCGCAGACGGCCAAGCAGGTCATCCTGCAGCGCACCCGCGACGCCGAGCGCGAGAACGTCTTCAACGAGTACAAGGACCGCAAGAACGAGATCGTCACCGGCATCGCCCGCCGGTTCGAGCGCGGCAACATCGTGGTGGACCTGGGCCGCGCGGAGGCCGTGCTGCCCGTCCGCGAGCAGGTCCCGCGTGAGACCTACCGCCCGGGCGACCGCGTCCAGGCATACGTGCTGGACGTGCTGCGTGAGTCCAAGGGCCCGCAGATCGTCCTGTCGCGCGCGTCCGTGAACCTGCTCACCAAGCTCTTCGAGATGGAGGTGCCGGAAATCGCCGAAGGCATCGTCGTCATCGAGGCGGCGGCGCGTGAGCCCGGTGGCCGCGCGAAGATCGCCGTGTCCAGCCGCGACTCGGACGTGGACCCCGTGGGCGCGTGTGTGGGCATGAAGGGCAGCCGCGTGCAGGCGGTGGTGCAGGAGCTGCGCGGGGAGAAGATCGACATCGTCCCTTACGATGAAGACCCGGCCCGCTTCGTGTGCTCCGCGCTGGCCCCGGCGGAAGTGAGCCGCGTCATCATCGACGAGGCCAACCACGCCATGGAGCTCATCGTCCCGGACGACCAGCTGTCGCTGGCCATCGGGCGGCGCGGGCAGAACGTGCGCCTGGCCGCCCAGCTGACCGGCTGGAAGCTGGACATCAACAGCGAGAGCCGCGTGCGGGAGATGCGCGAGTTCGCCAGCCGCTCGCTCGGTGCCCTGCCGGGCGTCAACGAGATGCTGGTGGAGACGCTCTACGCGCACGGCTTCCGTCAGGCGCGCGACGTCGCGGATGCCAATGCGGAGATGCTGGCGCAGATTCCCGGCATCGACCCCACCCGCATCGCGGCCATGCAGGAGGAGGCCAAGAAGCGCATGGTGGAGGACCAGCAGGAGCTGTCGCGCATGGACTACGAGCGCGAGCAGGCCCGCCTGGCCGAGGCCCGCCGCCACCCGGACGAGCTGTCGCAGCCGGAGCGCATGGCGCGCGTGCGCGGCGTGGGTGAGAAGACCATCGAGCAGCTCATCCTCGCCGGCTACCGCACGGTGGAGGACATCGCGAACGAGAAGGACCTCACCCGCCTGGGCGACGTGCCGGGCGTCGGCATCAAGAAGGCCCGCCAGCTGAAGAGCGCGGCGGAGAATTACCTGGTGGAGGAAGCCAAGCTGCGCGCGGAGCTGAACGCGGAGCGGGGTGCGCTGGCATCGGCAGGCGGGTCGGAGGGCGTGGAAGCGGCCAAGGCACCGTAACGACAGGGGGTTAGGGGATGCGCCGCGAAACCAAACGGCCCGGGATACATCTCACGGAAATCACGGCGTCAGGTCCGGTCAGGACCTGCGTCGGGTGCGGTTCTCGCAAGGCACAGGCGGAACTCACCCGGTTCGTGGTAGGTCCCCAGGGCGGCGTGGTGGCGGACAGGCGGCGGAGGCTGCCAGGGCGGGGGGCGTACCTGTGCGGTGCCGGTTGTCTGACGGCAGCGCTCAAGCGTAAGGCGCTGGGCAGGGCCTTCCGGGGCAAGGCGGGGCAGGTCGACCCGTCAGCACTCGGACAGGCTTGGGAGTGAGGGCGGGTGGGTGGAGAGGTTGCGGGGAGAGGTGGCTGTTAAGCACCACTCGCACACAATTTCGGCTTTGGACTAGGGTGCTCGGCCTCGTCGTCGGCGGAGCAGAAGGCCAATCAAGGTATGTCGAAGAAGCGCGTTCACGAAATCGCCAAGGAGCTCAAGAGCCACGGGATTGAGCTCGACAACAAAGAGGTTGTGACCGAGCTCGCCGGGCTGGGTTACGACGTCAAGAGCCACTCGTCCTCGCTGGACGATGACCAGGCCACCGCCGCGGTCCAGAAGATCCTGGACAAGCGCAAGCCGAAGCAGGCCGCCCCGCCCGTCGCCGCCAAGGGCTTCGTGGTGCGCCGCAAGGTCGGTCCTCCCGCGGGCGCGTCCGCCCCGGAGAGCCAGGACGCCTACGCCCAGGCGAACGAGCCCGCCTACGAGCCGGAGCCCGAGGCCCAGGCCCCCATGGAGCAGGAGGCCCCGCAGGCGCCTGTCGCCATGGAGCCGCCCACCGCCGTGGAGCAGGCCCCCGAGGTCCGCGCCCCGGAGGCCCCGGCCGTGACGGCCACGCCTCCGGAGGCGACCGTCGCTTCCATCGCCGCTGCCCCGGAGGCGCCGTCCGCGCCCGAGGCCCCGGCCACCCCGTCTGTTGCCGCAACCGCCACCCCGCCCGTGACGCCGCCGTCCACCCCGCCTTCCGCGGCCGTGGTGGAGACGCCCCGGGCCGCCGAGCCGACCCCGGCCACGGCGACACCGCGCAGTCCTACGCAGGAGAGTCCCCGCTTGCCCAACCCCCCTACGCGCTCGCCGGTCCCGCCCACCGCACGGACGCCTTCTTCCACGTCGACGTCCGCGACGGTCATCTCCCGAGGTCCCGGTTACGTGCAGCGTCCGGGCTCCACGGGCGGGCGCCCTGGTGGGCCGCCGGGCAGCCGTCCGGGTGGTCCGGGTGGTCCCGGCAGCCGTCCGGGTGGGCCAGGTGGGCCGGGCAGCCGTCCTGGCGCGCCCATGCAGGGCCGTCCGGGTGGGCCGCCCATGAACCGTCCGGGTGCGCCCATGCAGGCGCGTCCGGGCCAGACGGGGCCGGTGCGTCCGTCCTCGCCGCCCACGGCCGGCACGGGGGCCCCGGTGCAGCCGACCGGCCCGACCATCATGGTCGGCGGCGTCCCGCACGCCCAGGTCGCGCCCACGCCGGGCGCCCAGGCGCGCCCCACGGCCACCCAGGCCGTGGTGATTTCGCGCCCGCTCATCCAGGTCCGCCGCGTCACGCCCACCACGACCCAGGCCAAGCAGTACCCCATGGCCCCGGGCCGCACGGCGCTCGGCACGGAGAAGCGCGAGTACAAGGTCGTCCCGGATCACCTGGGCCGCGGCCGCGAGCTGGTGGACGTCTCCAAGAACAAGGAGCGTGGCCAGCGCAAGCGCACGGGTCCTGAGACGACCAGCGTGTCCAAGCAGGAGCTGTCGGACATGGTCTGGGGCCGCATCCAGATCCCCGTCCGCGGCAAGAAGCGCAAGCCCACGAAGAAGGGCGCCAAGACTCAGATCACCCAGATGGCCGAGGAGAAGAAGGTCATCAAGCTCCAGGAGGGCATCAGCGTCTCCGACCTGGGTCAGCGCATGGGTATCCGCACCGCGGAGCTCATCAAGAAGCTGATGGGCATGCAGAAGATGGCCACGGCGAACCAGATCCTGGACGCCGACACTGCGGAGCTCATCGCCACCGACTACCACTGGAAGGTCGAGCGCGTCGGCTTCGAGGTGGAGGACTACCTGCCGGAGGTCGAGGCGAAGGCCGAGGACGAGCGTCCCCGTCCGCCGGTGGTCACCATCATGGGCCACGTCGACCACGGCAAGACGAGCCTCCTGGACGCCATCCGCCAGGCCAGCGTGGCCTCTGGCGAGGCGGGCGGCATCACCCAGCACATCGGCGCGTACAGCGTGTCCACCGCGCGCGGAGACGTCACGTTCCTGGACACCCCGGGTCACGAGGCCTTCACGTCCATGCGCGCCCGTGGCGCCAACGTGACGGACATCGTGGTGCTGGTGGTGGCCGCGGACGACGGCGTGATGCCCCAGACCATCGAGGCCATCAAGCACGCCAAGCTGGCGGAGGTGCCCATCGTCGTCGCCATCAACAAGATGGACGTCCCGGGCGCCAACCCCGACCGCGTGAAGAAGGACCTCGCGAGCCAGGAACTGGTGCCGGAAGAGTGGGGCGGCGACACCATCATGGTGCCCGTCTCCGCGAAGACGAAGATGAACCTGGATCTCCTCCTGGAGAACCTGGCGCTGCAGGCGGAAGTCCTCGAGCTGACGGCGAATCCCTCCCGTCCGTCCGTGGGCGCCGTCGTGGAAGCGAAGCTGGAGCGTGGCCGCGGCCCCGTGGCCACGGTGCTGGTGCAGGAGGGCACGCTCAAGCTGGGCGACGCCATCGTCACCGGCACGCACTACGGCCGCGTCCGCGCCATGAACAACAGCCGCGGCGAGGCGGTGAAGGAAGTGAAGCCGGGCTACTGCGCGGAGGTCGTCGGCCTGTCCGGCGTGCCCACCGCGGGTGACGCCATCAACGTCGTCTCCGACGAGAAGGCGGCCAAGCAGATCGGCGACCACCGCGGCATGAAGGAGCGGCAGACGGAGCTCAGCAAGGTCAGCCGCGAGTCCCTGGAGCAGCTCTTCGCCAAGACGAAGGCGGGCGGCGGTCCCAAGGAGCTGCGCGTCATCATCAAGGCGGACGTGCAGGGCTCGGCGGAGGCCGTGCGCCAGGCGGTCGACAAGCTCACCACGCACAAGGTGCGGGTGGTCATCATCGACGCGGGCGTGGGCGCCATCACGGAGACCGACGTCATGCGCGCCGCCGCTTCCAAGGGCGTCGTGCTGGGCTTCAACGTGAAGCCGGAGTCGGGCGCGGAGGCCGCGGCCAAGGCGCAGCAGGTGACGCTGCAGAGCTACTCCATCATCTACGAGCTCATCGACGGGGTTCGCACGGAGATGGAGAGCCTCCTGGAGCCCATCCGCACCGAGCGCAAGCTGGGCCGTGCGGAGGTGCGCAACACCTTCAACGTGCCGAAGCTGGGCACCATCGCCGGCGCGGCCGTCCTGGACGGCGTGATGAAGCGCGGCTCGTTCGTGCGCCTCATGCGCGAGAACAAGCAGCTCTTCTCCGGGAAGATGGCGTCGCTGCGCCGCTTCAAGGACGACGTGAAGGAAGTCGCCCAGGGCTTCGAGTGCGGTATCGGCATCGAGAACTTCAACGACCTCAAGGCCGGCGACATCATCGAGGCCTACGAGATCGAGGAGACCCGGCAGAGCCTCTCGTAGTCCTGGAGAGGCCACAGCCTCTCGCCGTAGGGAGAGGCGCACTCGACGGACCCCGGGGAAGGCCCCACCTTTCCCGGGGGATGGACGACGCGGCGGCGCCCGGGCGTGGATGACGCGCCCGGCGGCCGTTGGCCTGGGGGACCTCTATGTTCGTCGGAGTCGCACGCCTCACCCTCCAGATTCCGGAGAGCGCCTCGCTGAAGTCCAAGCGGCAGGTGCTCCGCCGGGTGACGGACCGGGTGAAGGCCCGCTTCAACGTGGCCGTCGCGGAGGTGGACGACCAGGACCTCTGGCAGAAGGCGTCGGTGGCCCTGGCCGTGGTGGGCAACGAGCGTCCGCATGTGGATGAGCAGTTGGAGAAGATCATCCACTTCATCGAAGAGATGTACGTCGCTCCGCTGATGGCCCGGGAGACGGAGATCCTGGCCTTCGGGGACACGCTCTATTCCGACAGGAGGCCCACGGGCTTCCGCGCCCCGGCGAAGGTGCCGGAGCCGGAGGACGAGGACGCCCACCTGTCTCCCGAGGACGCGAACGCGCACTCGGAGGCGGCGATTGCCCGCTTCCTGCGCAGCGACCGCTCGCTGGCGGAAGCGGAGGGGCTGGGTTCGTGGGAGCAGCGGCACGAGGGCGCGGGCCCCGGGCCTGGAGCTTCCCGGCCCACGGGTGACGGTGGAACGCTGAATCTGGACGACGCGCGGGCCAAGGCCCGGGCGCTGCGAAACCCGCGAGATTGGGAGAAGAAATGACGACGCATGCACGACCCGAGCGCGTGGGGCAGGAAATCCAGGCGGCCATCGGCGCCCTGCTGACGCGGGGGGAATTGCGCGACCCGCGCATCGGCTTCATCACCATCACCGGCGTGAAGGTGTCACCGGACCTGCGGGTGGCGAAGGTCTTCTATTCGATGCTGGGCACGGACCAGGAGAAGGCGGACACGCAGAAGGGCCTGGACGCGGCCAAGGGCTTCGTGCGCCGCGAGGTGACGTCCGCGGTCAACCTGCGCGTGTCGCCGGAAATCTTCTTCGCCTTCGACGCGTCCGTGGGCGAGGGCGATAAGATCGACCGGCTCCTGCGCGAGGTGCGCGGCAAGGAAGGCTGGTAGGCCCCGCTTCATGGACGGCGTTCTCGTCATCGACAAGCCCCTGGGCCCCACGTCCTTCGACGTGGTCCGGCAGGTGCGCGGCCTGCTGAAGGTGAAGAAGGCGGGCCACACGGGCACGCTGGACCCCATGGCCACCGGCGTGCTGCCGGTGTGCCTGGGAGAGGCCACCAAGGTCGCCGGCATCATCACGGAGGGCGACAAGGCCTACGACGCCGTGGTGCGGTTGGGCGTCGAGACGGACACCCAGGACGCCCAGGGCAAGCCCACGGCGCAGGCCCCGGTGCCCCCGCTGACGGCCGCGCTCCTGGAGGCGGTGCTCGCCCGGTTCCGGGGGACGTTCGACCAGGTGCCGCCCATGTACTCGGCGGTGAAGGTGGCCGGGAAGCGGCTGTACGAGCTGGCGCGCGCCGGGGAAGAGGTGGAGCGGGCCAGCCGCACCGTCACCGTGCACGAGCTGGTGCTGCGCGACTTCTCCGCGGACCGGCTGACCCTGTCCGTGCGCTGCACGAAGGGCTTCTACGTGCGCACGCTGGCGTATGACCTGGGCCGCGCGCTGGGCTGTGGCGCGCACCTGGAGGCGCTGCGGCGCACCCTGAGCGGCCCGTTCACCCTGGCTCGCGCGCTGCCCCTGGGGGACCTGGCGGCCCTGTCCCGCGAGGCCGTGGCCGGGCGGCTGGTGTCGCTGGCGGACGCGCTGACGGACCTGCCGGCGGTCCGGGTGAGCGCGGACGAAGCCCGGCGGGTGCTGCACGGCGTCCCCGTGGAGGTCGCCCCCGTGCCGGGCCGAGTGCGGGTGCTGGGCCCGGATGACGTGCTGCTCGCCATGGCGGAGGTGGTGGGCGGGCGGCTGCGGTACCAGCGGGTGTTCAACTGAGTGGCCACCCGCACCCATGACATCACCGTGAGCGTGGCCCCGGGCCTTCGCGGCGCATTCGACGGGCGGCGCGAGCTGTCCCTGGGCGTGCCCGCGACGGCGGGCATTGGCGACGTGGTGGAGGCGCTCCTGCGCTTGTACCCCCGGACCCGTCAGCTGTTGGCGGGCGACGGGGGCGAGGCGGGGGGCCCGTACCTGCACATGGCCCTGGACGAGGCCTCGGCCCGGGAGCTGTCCCCGGGCGGGGGCGGAATGCCGGGCGGCTGCCGGTTGTACGTCTTCGCACTGTCACGACCCCCGAAGGGCGGACGGACGGGCGGCGAAGGTTGACCCCCCAGGGGGTGAAGCTTATAAGCGGCCCGCTCGTTAGAAGGACCATGAGGCCGGGTCTGTACCCCTCCGCGGACCCAGGCGGCACGAGCGGTCACCCCGGAGCGGGATTCAGGAAGAAGCCCATGTCGTTGCATCAGGAACGCAAGAGCGAGCTGGTCACGAAGTTCCGCACCCACGAGTCCGACACCGGCTCGCCCGAGGTGCAGGTGGCGCTGCTGTCCGAGCGCATCAACATGCTCACCGAGCACTTCAAGACCCACAAGAAGGACCACCACTCCCGCCGCGGTCTGCTGAAGCTGGTCGGTCAGCGCCGCCGCATGCTGGACTACCTCAAGTCCAAGGACGTGGCCCGCTACAAGAAGCTCATCGAGGGCCTCGGCATCCGCAAGTAGTCCTCGAGCAGCATCCGGGGCGCTGGCACACCACCAGCGCCCCGTGCATTTGGGCAGCACGCAGCACGGCGAAGGAGTGGGCGAGGGAGAGGTGGAGGCGGGCTCTTTTGGTTTCCGTTCAGACCGGCCGACCCGGAGTCATGGGTGGGCGGGTGTGATCAGGGATCAAGAGGTCTGGTCCATCCCTCCGGCGCTCCGCAACGGAGCCCGTTTCCGCAGTACAGGCAGCGTTCGTCTGGCATGTGCCTGCTTCAGGCCCTGGCGACCGCTCAATCCCAGAGGGCCCCTTTCCGGGCGGCTCCTGCCCCACGCACGTGGGCAGGCCGCGGCTGGCGAGGGTCCTCGCACGCGAAGCAGGCACAGAGGCCACACGACATGTTGAAGAAGAGCGTCAAGATTGGTGAGAACGAGCTGAGCATCGAGACGGGCCGCCTGGCCAAGCAGGCGGATGGTTCCGTGGTGGTCCGCTACGGCGACACCATGCTGCTCGTCACCGCGGTGAGCGCGCGGGAGAAGAAGGACATCGACTTCCTGCCCCTCACGGTGGAGTACCAGGAGAAGCTGTACTCGGCGGGCCGCATCCCCGGCAGCTACTTCAAGCGCGAGGGCCGCCTGACGGAGAAGGAGACGCTGGCCTCCCGTCTGGTGGACCGCTCCTGCCGTCCGCTGTTCCCGGAAGGCTACGCCTACGAGACGCAGGTCATCGCGTCCGTCATCTCCGCGGACCCGGAGAACGAGGGTGACATCCACGGCATCACCGGCGCCTCCGCGGCGCTGTGGGTGTCGGACATCCCGTTCAACGGCCCCATCGCGGGCATCCGCGTGGGCCGCGTGGGCGGCCAGTTCGTGGCCAACCCCACCGCGAAGCAGCGCGAGCAGAGCGACCTGGACCTCGTCATGGCGGTGAGCCGCGAGGCCATCGTGATGGTGGAGGGTGGCGCGGAGGAGGTCAGCGAGGCGGACATGGTGGCGGCGCTGGAGTTCGGCCGCCAGAACGCCCAGCCCGCGCTGGACCTGCAGGACCAGCTGCGCACGGAGCTGAAGAAGCAGGTCCGCTCCTACGACAAGCCCGCCACCATCGACGAGGGCCTGCGCAACCAGGTCCGCGAGCTGGCGCTGGAGGGCGTGAAGGCCGGCTACGCCATCAAGGAGAAGGGCGCGCGCTACGAGGCGCTCTCCAAGACGAAGAAGGCGGCGATCGCGGCGCTGAAGGAGAAGCTGGGCGCGGAGTTCACCCCGCTGGTGGAGAAGCACGCCAAGCAGGTCGTCGAGGACCTGAAGTACGACCACATGCGTGAGCTCACCGTGAACGGTGGCCGCATCGGTGACCGTCCGCACAACGTGGTGCGCTCCATCACCAACGAGGTGGGCGTGCTGCCCCGCACGCACGGCAGCGCGGTGTTCACCCGCGGCGAGACGCAGGCGCTCGTGGTCGTCACGCTGGGCACCAGCGAGGACGAGCAGCGGCTGGAGCTGCTCAGCGGCCAGGCCTTCAAGCGGTTCATGCTGCACTACAACTTCCCGCCGTTCAGCGTGAACGAGACCAAGCCCCTGCGCGGCCCCGGCCGTCGCGAGGTCGGTCACGGCGCCCTGGCGGAGCGCGCGCTGCGCAACATGATTCCGGCCAGCGACTCGTTCCCGTACACGGTGCGTCTGGTGTCGGAGATCCTCGAGTCCAACGGCTCGTCCTCCATGGCGTCCGTGTGCGGTGGCACGCTGGCGCTGATGGACGCGGGCGTGCCCATCAAGGCGCCGGTGGCGGGCATCGCCATGGGCCTGGTGAAGGAGGGTGAGAAGATCGCCATCCTGTCCGACATCCTGGGTGACGAGGATCACCTGGGCGACATGGACTTCAAGGTCTGCGGCACGTCCAAGGGCATCACGTCCATCCAGATGGACATCAAGATCACCGGCCTCACCACGGAGATCATGAGCCGCGCGCTGGAGCAGGCGCGTCAGGGCCGCGAGCACATCCTGGCGGAGATGGCGAAGACGCTGAGCGCGCCGCGCAAGGAGATCAGCCAGTTCGCGCCGCGCATCACGACCATCCAGATCCGTCCGGAGTTCATCAAGAACGTCATCGGGCCGGGCGGCAAGGTGATCAAGGACATCATCGCCCGCACGGGTGCCGCCATCAACATCGAGGACACCGGCCGCGTGGACATTGCCAGCGCGAACGGCGATGCGGTGAAGGCGGCCATCGCGATGATCCAGGCGCTCACGCGCGAGGCGGAGATCGGGAAGATCTACACCGGCACCGTCCGGAAGATCGCCGAGTTCGGCGCCTTCGTGGAGCTGTTTCCGGGCACCGACGGCCTCATCCACATCTCCGAGCTGTCCGACAAGCGCGTGAAAACTGTGTCGGACGTGCTGAGCGAGGGCGACGAGGTGCTGGTGAAGGTCGTCAGCATCGACAAGACGGGCAAGATCCGCCTGTCGCGCAAGGAGGCCATGGCCGAGCGCGCCACCGCGCAGGGCACGCCCCCCGCGGCCGCCGCCCCGGCCGCCCCGACGCCGGACGCGAAGGCCTGAGTCCGGCCCCCGTGTAGCGGCCCTCCGTGAGGAAGGCCGCGACCGGAAACGCCCCGTCTCCTCCCGCCTCCGGGCGCGAAGGGGCGGGGCGTTGTCATTGCG